>JAVHLM010000006.1:188025-284058 GCA_031082125.1 Candidatus Eremiobacterota bacterium | reverse complement strand
CTCTAGCTTAATTACTGAGGGGACATGTGTCTCACTCTATATTAGCACGAAGGGAAGCAGGTCATGCCGTGATAAGTATTTTGGAAGAAGCACCGGCATCAAAAGACAGAGAGGTGTTGAATAAGGCACATAGAGAAGGGCTCATAGTACTTACTTTTGATAAGGACTATGGTGAGCTTATTTACAAAGAGAAAGCTTCAGCACCAGGAGGTCTTGTATTTTTCCGCTTTGCTCCGGCCTTTCCTGAGGAGCCAGCGAGAATACTCCTAAAGGCGATGAAAGAACGCACGCTTCCCCTTTCACAAAAGTTTACTGTAATTGAAAGAGATGGAATTCGCCAGAGAGCTTTGAGCGTCGTAAAGTAGGAAAAGCTCACTGGCTAAAATTTTCTTCTCCCCCCTTTTTCTCTCTCTGACCTTTGTGCTATAATAATAATGCGGTTGAAAGGAAAGTGCTCCATCCCCGGAGTATTCTAGGGGTTATACTCTGTTTCAAGGGGGTATGCTTCCTATGGGGAGGCTCAATAAAAAGATTCCCCGGCGGCACGGCGGGTTTACGCTTCTGGAGATCATGGTGGTCGTGGGGCTTTTCGCCCTCCTTGTTTCCATTGCCATTCCCAACATGGTACGGTTCCGCCAAAGCTCGGCAGCATACCAGTGCGCCAGGAACCTCGTGGCCAACCTCGATCAGGCGCGGAATCTTTCGCTGCGCACCGAGGCAGAGGCCTATATCAAGTTCGAATCCTCGGGCCAGCAGTATGAGATCTGGTATAACGACGGGAGCGACAAGCTCTATAAGAGAATATATATTGCGAAGGATTATGGCGGATCAATCTCTCTGGATCTCTCGGGAACCACGGAGATCCGTTTCGCCTCCCAGGGATTTGTCAAGAGCGTCACCGGCGATAAGACCCTCAAGGTGAAGAGCGGCGCTCTTGAGTATGACGTGGTGATAGAGAAAAGCGGAAAGAGCTATGTGAAGCCAGGATAAAAGCGGAGGAGCAATGGGCATTCGTTCCGGCAGGCGGCAGAGAAAAGGTGTGGCCCTTATTTCGGTCCTTCTGATCATGGTGGTCCTTTTCATCATAGCCACGGGCTTTATCCAGATGATCTCCCGCGAGGCCCAGGTGGGCATGGGGAAGTATCAGTCTGACGTGGCTCTCATGGTGGCCGATTCCGGTATAGAATATGCTCTTTTCCTGATACGCCATAACATTTTTGTACGGCCGGCCTCTACAAGCGATTATTATACCAACGTGGTGGTGAGTGAGCTTACCTACCCGGTGACCAATGCAACGACCGATGAAGATGCCTATTGGCTGAAGGGCAGAGGCCAGTTCAGGCTTTATTTTGACAGTTATGCGAGCAGTTCTCTCTATTTCCATTCCGTAGGCGAGATTGTGAACCAGTCAGATGCCGTCCTCCACAAGAGAACGGTTTATGCACAGATTTCTTTCGTGAACAAGACGGGTTCGAACCTTTTTTATAACACGACCAATAACCCTATAAGCGCCACAAATGGCTTCATGGGGGAAACACTGAGAGTGAACACCTGGTATGAGCGCTGGAGGTAGCATGAGCATGGCGAGGTTCAGGGGCACCGAAAAAGGCGTGACGCTTCTCGAGCTTCTCGTGGCGATGATTGTCATGCTTATCGGCCTTTTCGTGGTCTTCAACCTCTTTCCCAGGGCCTTTGCCATCGCCTACAAGTCAAGGGCCCGCGAGATTGCCTTCCAGCTCGCCCGCACCAAGATTGAGCGCATCTTTGCCCAGTCGGTGGCGCCGGGCGATACCAACCTTGGAGCTGAGTTCTGCGATACCTTCAACGGCACCGGTGCAAGCAACTCCCATGCAGCGACAAGCTATGCCAGCACTACTGATTATGATACGCTTTTCTCCATCTACAGCACCGATATTGCCTCGATGACGCCATCATCTGATTACCGGGCTTTTGAATCAGCCTATTACTCGGAGGTGCCGGCATCCGATGCGTTCAAATACCGCGCCGAGGTTATTTCGGTGAGCGATCCCCACCTCATTTATTCCGATACCATCACGAGACGCATCACCATTTACGTGGCCATCCCCCCGATCGACCCCTCTAATTCAGGTTTCAGTGAGAGAATAGAGATGGATAACGGGAACATCGTGACGGTAGGCGCTCTTAAAACCAACAGGAACATGTATGCAGCCCTTGCAGAGCCTTGCAAAAATGGCGATTCTACCGTCTATGTCGCCTCGAAGGATGAGAGTTGCCGGTTCCCCGTTTTTTATGACAGCGACGACAGCCGTGATGAAACACCAATTGCCATATCAAGCTCAAATCCTATGAAGGCTACTTATGATTCTGATGGTGATGGATATATCGATGACAAAGACTTTGACACGGACTATTATAAAAAGTACTATAACGAGACCGGTGCAACTCATTATATGAGTAGATCTGTCTATGAAACGGGTACTTTCAGTTATCCCATGGAGGTGTTGAACAAGAACCTGTCACCTGCGCCTGCCGATTATCTTTTTAACTTTTATAAAGGGGATTCCAATAAATATACTTCACCTATTGGCTCATGGACAAATAATTGTGATCCTGCGAATTTTTCCGCGATGATATTCAATACTACAGGGTGCACTTCGACTATGTGCGGGTACGCTGATACGACAAATACCCACTACCATGGCGAGCCTATACAGATCGTAGGAAAAGGCATCCATACCATAGGCGTCACCCGTTACAGCCTTGCACTCCAGAATCCCCTCCAGAAGGCGCCGTATAACTCATCGGCAAGTGAGTTCATCTACCCTACCTCGGGCACCTATATAGTCTCCTGGATTTATCTCACTATGTACCGTTAAGGAAGTGACCTTATGAAAAAAAGAGGCTTTACCCTCATAGAGTTTATGGTGGCCTGCGTGGTCTTCGCCCTCTTCATGTACACCCTCTACACTCTTTTTTCCGGGGGCCTCAGGGCTTATAAAAAGGGTGAGGTCATCACCCTGCTGAAGAAGAATGCCTCGGAGCTGATGGACTATGTGACCACCGATTTCCGCATGGCAGACTCGGTGTCTGAGGGCACCACCACCCTTACCATCACCAGGACGATCTTTGGAAAGAACACCTCAGGCCTGGAAGGGATTGACGGGCATACCATACTATACACTTACACCAGTGGCCAGGTCTCACGGGATGATACCATCAGCACGGCCAATGGCTATACCGAGGAAGTGGACATGGTCTTCGGCGCGGGGAAGGACAATATTTATTTCTATTCCCAGTCAGGCGTGGATTTCTTTACCTATGACAGCACCACGGAAACCCTCAAGGTCGCCTTCTACGATCAGTACGGCACCCAGACCCTCGCCTCAGGCGAAGGGTGGAAGCAGCTCAAGATAGCCACGACCCTCGGCACCAGGAACCAGGGAAGTGCCTACAATACCGTGACCAACAGCAAGTTCACCGGCGTGGTGAAAGACGCCACCAACGACGCCATCGAGGACCCCGGCACGGCCCCCTCCCTCGTCCGCTTCATCCGCTAGGAAGGTACGCCATGGATACCTCAAAAGCGATGCTCCATAAACTCGTTGACCTGCTGCCTCAGAACGAGGAGGCCACCGTGGCCAAGTTTATCCTCTTCCTGCTAGGGCAGAATTCTCTTCAGCTTGAGGATATCAAAGCAGAACTTGATGTAAGGCAGGGAAGGGTCATCAGCTTTGATACCCTTGAAGAGCTGAAGGCTCACCTTTACCAGAGCCCCGGCAATGGGTAAGCTCTACCATATCACCCCGGCTTTTGACAGGGCTTTCAAAAGGTTAAAGCTGAGGGAGAAGGATGAGGTTTTTGAACTCATCTCTGAACTGAGAGCCTGGCCTGATATCCCGAAAAGCAGAAACAAGGAAAAGCTCTATGATCATGATGACGGTCCCGTATGGAGCCTGAGAGTGAATATCAGCCTCAGGATAATACTCCAGATAATGAAGGATAATTCTTTTCTTCTCCGGGCAATAGGCACTCACGATGAAGTTTACTGAGTGTCACTCGCAGCCCCCTCCCTCGTGCGCTTCATCCGCTGATCCCTTTCTTCCTCGGGCATGACGGGAAGAGAGATAAGGAAGATGCACAATGGATACCTCAAAAGCGATGCTCCGTATGCTTCTATGCCACCTTGTATTTCATCACCGGGACGGTGATCTGCCGGTCAATTGAGGAGCGTGTTTTCATCATCTCCTCGATCTTTTCCATGACCTTGCCTTCAAAATACCTGTCACCGCACTTTCTGCATACCATCAAAGGGACGTCTTCAATAATGAAAAGCTCTCCATTGCGCCATTTGTTCAAAGTGGTGGTCTCTTGATAAAATCCTTCATCGCATTTACAGGGGATTTCCCTCATATCCGCCTCCTCACCCTGAAATCGATCCATTTGTCTTTATCAGGAATATAGACTGTTATTATTGTTACCCTTTCAGCTCTTATTCCACAGCATACATGGAGCACTCTGCCGCTTCAAGCTCCTGGACTCACGATTCCGGCCATTGCTATCCTCTTCCTTTTTCATACAATGTAAAGAATTGCGAGGGATTCAGTAGCGGAATGCCCTGATAGCTGGACAATGCGAGGAGATGTGCCTTATCACCCGATATGATATAATGAGCCTTGCCCTCAATCGCGCATTCAAGTATCCTGTTATCTGCGCGGATCATTACCCTTGCTCTTTTCTGAATTCATCTACCAGTCGCTCCACGTCATCTTCTTTTATCCCGTGCTCCCCGGTCTTGAGCATGCCGTAGCTCTGAAGGTTTTTCCATAATCTCATCTGAATGTACTGTCGCAGCGCTTCCCTGAACAACTCACTGGTCGTTCTCCCTTCTTCCTCGGCAACCTGTTTTGCCTGTTCGTAAATCTTCGGGGGAAGAGAAAGTGAAATGATTTTAGAGGTTCTCACCGCGCACCTCCTGCCGGTATTACTTGTTAATACTATTATACCATGCTTTTCCGAAGGATTTCAACCAGGCTCCCTCTTGATTACGGCCCCTCTCACCTGACCCTTGTGAGCAGGCTCAGCGAATAGACTCTGCCGCCGGAGGTCTCTTCCAGGAGGGGCGTTATCTTATAACGGATGCAGATTCGGGAGAGAAGGGCTCCGGGATATGATGAGGCAGCTTCTGAGCCCTGGGCGGGAGAGTCAAGAATAAGAAGGGCCCTGTCTGGCGGAGTCTCGAGGGAAAAAAAGTACTCCATATTCATAGCCGGCGCATGGGCAAGGAGAATGATCTCTGCCGGGGGAAGTGGAGAGACACAGGGGAGCCCCCGGAAAGGCATAGTCTTCGCGAGGGACTTGATGAAAAGGTATTGACGGTACTCGGGCCTTTCGGTAGTAAGTTCCAGGGTGCTGTCAAGGGGAGCTTTCACTGTCAGGACCACAAGGGCAACCAATACCAGCGTCTGAAGCCCTCCCATGGCTTTCTGCAGGTACCGGGATGCCGCCATGAAGCCCACCCCTCCCATGAGGGAAAAAAAGAGGAGAAATGGCATTGCATAGCGGTCGCTGTCAGGATAGATGAGGAAATCACCTTTCTTGAAAAAGGAGGAGAGCACGAAGAGAAAGGCCATCAGGGCAAGGAGGCCTTTTGTGAAAGTATTGATCCATATCTTATCGCGCGCCTTGAGAAGAGCGCCCGCTCCCACAAGGAAGAGAAATGCCGTGAGTGCCCCATGGAGGCTCGAAAGAGTCAGGAATCTGAGGTTATTCCCCATATTTTTCAGTAAAGTGAGAGAAAAGGGAGTAAGTGAGCCGCTCTGGTAAAGCACAAACTGATACGTGCCGGTATTCATCAGCACAATGCCCTGCACAGGCTGAGAGGAGCAGTATAATCCGCCGCCGTTTCTGAAAAAGGGGGTCCCGTTGGTGAGAATGATGATGAGGGGAACAATGAGCACAAGGGCGAGAATGCCTGAAAGTATGAGAATTCCCGGGCTTCCCTTCACAGGCATCCTCTCCTTTCCGGTGAAATAGGCCAATATAAGCAGAGCAGACATTATTATTACATTTTCCGGCCTCACATAGCAGGTGTAGAGTGCCGCGAGCAGAAAGGAGACAAGAGGAGCGGGAGTCCCGGTCTTCTGCCACAGCACCACGAAATAGAAAGCCATGAAAAGAAAGCAGAGTGAGCAGGCATCCATGGAAGAGGTGGCGCCGTATTTCAGAAAGAGGGGGCTGGAGGCGAGGAGGAGCGCCGATGCGAGGGCGCTGTTCTCGTCGCCGGAGAGAAGGAATGCCGCAGCGAAGCAGAAGAGGATCGCCCCGATGCTCAGGGCAATAGAGAAGCCTGCGGCACTCTCCTCGCCTATTCCGAAGATGGTGAACACGCACGAGAGCATGAAATGATATCCGGGGGGCCACCCGCTGAACACGGAGGCGCACCTGAGCCCGGTCTCGTCACCTGCCATGGTGGTGGCGTAGAAGCCGTGAAGGGCCATGTTTTTTGCAAGGTCATAATGAAGGTAGCAGTCGTAATAGACATGGGGGATGTGGGGTACATAAATCAGCAGCATGAGGAGCACTGCTCCCAGAATGAGCGCCAGCAGGGCAAGACCCCGCTTTGTCACTCCCCTCATCATTCTTATCGTATCGGGGATTGAAAGCACCATCATGACGGACAGGGCGGAAAAAAAAAGGGCCATCAGGGGGCCTGATCCCCTTACCATGAGAATGTCTGCCGTTTCCTGGGTCATTTCGAGCGCGCCTCGGCAAGCTTTCTCTCGAAGTAGGGCCTGTCGGGCGTTCCCAGTTCCAGGCCCCTCGCAAGCTCCCTCGCACCCTCGGCCCTGCGGCCCTCCCCGAGGTGCGCCACGCCCAGCAGGGCATGGAGCCAGCCGTCACGGGGCGCATGCTTCAGGGTTTCCTCGAGAAAGGCCCGGGCCTCGGCGAAAGATTTCTTCTCGATAAGGGCCAGGGCATAGAGTCCTGAAAACTGAAGTGTTGTCTGCGATCCTTCGAAAGCCCTGACGCCGTAGCCCGCCAGTGTCGCCATGGGGCCCCATCCCCGGTAAAGGTAAAAAAAGTTGATGCTGTTTGCCAGGGCTGCAGTGTTTCGCCCGTCAACGCAGAGCACCCTGGCGTAGCTCTCCAGGGCAGGCCCGTACTGCTTGGTGGCAAGGAAGGAATAGCCCAGGGTGCTCTCAAGGGCCGTTGCGTCGCCTCCGGGGGACCCGCCGCGGCGCCGGGCCTCGAAAAAGGCGGCGAATGCCTTCCCCATGGCGCCTTCATCAAGAGCCGCACGGCCTTCAAGGTAAGGGTAAAGCGGCTCCGCGCGGTGGGCCTTCGAGAGGGCGTGATAGCTTTCTTCCAGGTTTTGAAGGGTCCCCTGGAGGCGCCCGATTTCAAGGCGCTCCATGTGGAGGGGGAGGCAGAGCGGCTCCTTTTCAATGAGGCTCTCAATGAGCGCGGAGGCCGGTTTCAAATCGCCCTTTTTCCTGAGAGCGAGAGCCTCCTCGTACTCCCTGCTCACCCCTGCAGGCACCATGGGAGGCGGCGGCGGCACTGCCCCTACGCCTCCCGGCTTAAAGGCCTTTTCGCCGTAAAAGCTCCCGATCCGGCCGGTGTCTTTTTCGCTGAGCACCCGGTAAGAGAAGCGCCATGAGATATCCTTTCTCGTGATGGGGGGCTTCCCGGGCCCCGTGGAGCGTATCGTCACGGGATCGTGCCTGCCGTAGCTGAAGATGATCTGTCCCGGCTCTTTCTCGGCAAAGCGCAGCAGCCTTGCCCCCTCGTTGAAGCGCGAGAGGGTGGGATCGAGGGGTACCCACCCCGTGCCGGCCACATACATCTCGGCCCATGCATGGGTGTGGACTATCTCGCTTTTCCCCTCGACAAGGGAGATTCCCGCCACATACCGGGCCGGGATCCCCGCGGCGCGCAGCAGCGTGATGAGGGTGGAGACGGCATCGGAGCACTGCACCTTCTTTGCGGCAAGGGCCAGAAGGACGGGCTTGGGAGAAAGCGTAAGCTCAAAGGTGAAACCCCTGATGAAATCATAGAGGCAGAGCGCACGAAACCACGGATTCGTCTCCCCTTTCGCCACCTCAGCAAGGGTCTTCGCCACGAGGGCGTCACCGGCCGGGTAGTCACCGGTGGCTTTCCTGTAAGAGGCAAGCCCTTCCGGGAGGGGCTGCACGGCAAAGGGATCGCACTGGTACAGGACACGGCACGATGCGACCCGGGCCTTCACGGTGACGGAGAACGCTTCTCCCGGCGCGATGCCCTTCACTTTGAAGGCTGCAATCACATTCCCTGGGGCGTCAAAGGTCAAAGAATCGGGTCGGGGCGTTACGCCGTCGATGCGCACCTCCTGGTAGGGAGGTATTGACCGCAGCAGGGGCAGCGAAACGTCAAGGGGGTGGAGGGGCTTTCCCGTGCTGTTTTTTATCGAGACCCTGGAGATCACCTCATAGTCCCGCTCCTCGCCCACGAGGAGGGAAGGCTCTGCCGCCGCCGCCATCAAGGCCAGAAAGAGCACTATGAGAGGGAAAAGGGTGACGGCTCTTGAAGTATGGACCATACCTGTATTCCATTATGCCAATCTTCCATTATTCCTTCTCAGGCCCCGCCTGGAGGAAAGGAGCGCCTATGATCCGTCCCATGGAGGAAAAAGACTGCCCCGAAGTCATCGGGCTCCACATGGGCCTCATTGCCGATGCTGATTTCCCCGTCTTCGGGAAGGGATTCATGAAAGAGCTCTACGGGGCCATCCTCACCTCGCCCTTTGCCGTGCCCCTCGTGCTGGAGGAGGAGGGAGAGGTGACGGGCTTCATTGTCGGCGCCACGAGCTCGCCGAAGCTCTTCCGTGACATCCTCTCGAGGCGGGCCCTTCCCCTGGCCCTCTCCGTCATCGGCCAGGTGGTGAGGCGCCCCCGCATGGTGGCGCGCATCATGGACATTCTCTTCTACACAAGAAAGACCTCCCTTGAGGACATTGAAGCCGAGATGCCCTATATAGCCCTCTCTCCCCGGGTAAGGGGGAAGGGCATGGGACGGCACCTTGTGCGGGAAGTCCTGATGCGCTTCCGGGAGCAGGGGATAGCAAGGGTCAAGGTGACAGCCCACAAGGACAATGAGGGCCCCAACAGGCTTCTTGCGGCGATGGGCTTTACTCTCGAGGGCACCCTCTTCTTCCTCGGGAAGGCCCAGAATCTTTACTGGGGCGTCATTGAGGAAGTGCTTGCAAAAGAAGGATCATGGTCCCGGGAGAGAAGTCAATAATGAAGGGTGAGTGCACTATTTGAAAAAAATTCCAAAAAACCAGGGGATAGCAGGAAAAATTCCAGGAACGCCGAATTGTCTATTCTTTCACCGGCAGGTGAGGGCGCTCCCTTCGCGTGCGGGCACCATATACAGACGTTCTTCCTCTCCCGGTTTTCCGGCATAAGAGAGCATCACGGATGGAAAGAAGGGTTTCCCGGCCCTGTGCCGCTCCACGATTAAACAAAAGGATATGAGGCTTTGAAAGCCAGAGCTTGTCCGAGGGGGGATACTTTTGCTTAAGGAAACAGCGGAAGAAAAAGGATGTTTCAGCGGCTGCCTTACCTTTCTCATCGTGGGCGGCTTCCTGGGCCTGATCGTCGGCATGATTGCCCTGAAAAAAATGCTGCCCTTTGACAGCGTGGTTTCGGGAGCCCTCGGCGGGATGATAGGCCTTATCATAGGCGCCTGCGCGGGAGGCGTGGTGGGCCTCATCTGGGGGCGCTTCACCACGAAGAAGCGGCAGAAAGAGGAAGATTTCTAAAGGAGTATACCATGGACGAGCCAGTCATAATAGAAGATCCAGCAGAAGAAGAAGCGCTCCATGAAGCCCCTCTCCAGGAGCCTCCGATGGCCCAGGAGGCTGAGCCCGTATCTGATCCCGCGTCTTACGGCGCCGAGGATATCCAGATTCTTGAGGGGCTTGAGCCCGTGAGGATGCGCCCTGCCATGTATATTGGCAGCACAGGCCACAAGGGCCTCCACCACCTGGTTTTTGAGGTGGTGGACAACAGCATTGACGAGGCCCTTGCAGGGGTATGCACCCATATCGACGTGATCATCCACCCCGACAATTCCGTGACGGTCATTGACAACGGGAGAGGCATCCCCGTCGATATCGTGGCCGGCGCCGAGAGGCCTGCCGTGGAGGTGGTGATGACCAAGCTCCACGCCGGGGGAAAGTTCGGCTCATCGAGCTACAAGGTCTCGGGGGGGCTCCATGGCGTCGGGGTATCGGTGGTGAACGCCCTTGCCGAGTGGCTCGAGGTGGAGGTATGGCGCGATGGGAAAGCATACCGCATGAGGTTTTCCCGCGGTGATATCACTTCTCCCCTCGAGGAGATAGGCACCTCCGAGACGACAGGGACACGGGTATCCTTCAAGCCCGATGCCGATATATTCAAGGAGACCACGGAGTTTCATTACGAGATCCTGAGCCAGCGCCTCCGCGAGCTTGCCTTTCTCAACAAGGGCCTCAGCATCAACCTTATCGATGAGCGCACCACAAAGAGCCACCGCTTCTGCTATGAGGGAGGCATTGTGAGCTTTGTCTCCCATCTGAACCAGAACAAGGACACCCTTCACCCCGATCCCATATACCTGTGCGCCACCAAGGAGACCATGGAAGTGGAGGTGGCCTTCCAATGGAACACGGCCTATCTTGAGACTATTTACAGCTTCGCGAACAACATCAACACCCAGGAGGGGGGAAGCCATCTCACGGGCTTCAAGGCGGCCCTCACAAAGAGCATCAACCTCTATTCCAGGAGGAAGGGATGGCTCAAGGAGAAGGATCAGAACCTTTCCGGCGAGGATGTCCGCGAAGGAATCACCGCCGTGGTCAGCATCAAGATCCGCGAGCCCCAGTTTGAGGGCCAGACCAAGACCAAGCTCGGGAACCCCGAGGCGAGGGCCATCGTCGAGTCCATTGTCGAGGAGAACCTGGATAATTATCTTGAAGAGAACCCCGCCTGCGCCAAGAACATAGTGGACAAATCCATAGGAGCCCTCAGAGCCCGCGAGGCGGCCCGCAAGGCCCGCGAGATCGTGCGGCGCAAGGGGGCCCTCGAGATTACGTCCCTTCCCGGGAAGCTTGCGGACTGCTCGGAGAAGGATGCATCCCGCAGCGAGATTTACATCGTCGAAGGAGACTCTGCAGGAGGCTCCGCCAAGCAGGGCCGCGACCGCCATTTCCAGGCCATCCTTCCCCTGAGGGGAAAGATCCTGAATGTCGAGAGGGCGCGTCTTGACAGGATCCTCACCAACGAGGAGATAAGGACCATGATCACGGCGCTGGGCACGGGTATTGCAGAGGATTTCGAGCTGAAAAAGCTCCGCTACCACCGCATCATCATCATGACCGATGCCGATGTGGACGGCTCCCACATCCGCACGCTGCTCCTCACCTTTTTTTACCGCTATATGAAGCAGCTCCTCGAGGAGGGCCATGTCTTCATCGCCCAGCCCCCTCTCTACAAGGTCAAGAAGGGGAAGCAGGAGAGCTATGCTTACAGCGATGAAGAAAAGGATCGGGTCATAAGCGAATTCGGCGGCGACGGTGTCGCCATTCAGCGCTACAAGGGCCTCGGCGAGATGAACCCCGATCAGCTCTGGGAGACCACGATGGATCCCACGAACAGGGTGATGCGCAAGGTGTCCATGGAGGACGCCGTGAGTGCAGACGAGATTTTCACGATTCTCATGGGCGACAGGCCTGAGCTGCGGCGGCACTTTATAGAAACCTATGCGAAAGAGGTCAAGAATCTGGACATATAAGCCCCTTTCCGCCGGCAGCAAGGGCATATCATAAGCAATGGGCGCGCGATTCGAGGTGTTAGAAGATGCCATCTGATCAGATAATTCCCGTCACCATAGAAGACGAAATGAGGGACTCCTACATAGATTACGCGATGAGCGTAATCGTATCGAGGGCCCTCCCCGATGTCCGCGACGGCCTCAAGCCGGTGCACCGGAGGATCCTCTACGCGATGGACAACATCGGCCTCACCCCCGACAAGGCTTTCAAGAAATCGGCCACCATCGTGGGCGATGTCCTGGGCAAATACCACCCCCATGGCGACGCGTCCGTCTATGACGCCCTCGTGAGGATGGCCCAGGACTTCAACCTCCGCTACATGCTTGTCCAGGGCCACGGTAACTTCGGCTCCGTTGATGGCGACCCCGCGGCGGCCTACCGGTATACCGAGGCCCGCATGACGCCCATAGCGGTGCAGCTCCTCGAGGACATCGACAAGGAGACGGTGGATTTCCGGGAAAACTTCGACAATTCCCTCAAGGAGCCCATCGTGCTCCCCTCGAAGGTGCCCAACCTGCTGATCAACGGCTCGGCGGGAATTGCCGTGGGCATGGCCACCAATATTCCCCCCCACAACCTCAGCGAGGTCATTGACGCCTCGGTGCACCTCATCGACAACCCTGAAGCGGAGAATGACGAGCTCATCGGCATCGTGAAGGCCCCCGACTTTCCTACGGGCGGCCTTATCATGGGTCTCGAGGGATCCCGCGAGGCGTACCGCACCGGGAGGGGCTCGGTGATCATGCGGGCGAAGATAGACGTGGAAGAGCGCAAGAGCAACCGGCAATCCCTCATTGTGAAGGAGATTCCCTACCAGATCAACAAGGCTCGCCTTATTGAGCAGCTTGCCGAGGGGATCCGCGCGAAAAAGATCAGCCACGTGAGCGACCTGCGTGACGAATCGGACCGCACGGGCATGAGGATCGTCATGGAGCTCTCGCCCAACAGCAACGTGCAGCTCGTGCTGAACCAGCTTTACAAGCACAGCAACCTGCAGTGCTCCTTCGGTATCATACTGCTGGCCCTCGTGGACGATGTGCCCCGGTACCTCACCCTCAAGGAGATGCTGAGCCATTATCTCGCCCACCGCCAGGAGGTGGTGACGAGGCGCTCGCAGTTCGAGCTCGGCAAGGCCCGGGCCCGGGCCCATATTGTCGAGGGGCTCAGGATTGCCGTTGACCACATAGACGAGGTCATCAGGATCATCCGGGCCTCCAAGGACACCAGGGAGGCAAAGGAAGGGCTCATGGGGCGCTTTGGCCTCTCGGAAGCGCAGGCGCAGGCCATCCTGGAGATGAGGCTCTCGCGGCTCACGGGCCTTGAGCGCTCGAAGCTGGAAGAGGAATATACGGGCCTCGTGAAGCTCATCGCATACCTCGAGGACCTCCTTGCGAGCCCCCGGAGGATTCTGGACGTGATAAAGAGCGAGTTCCTTGAGGTGAAGGAGAAGTTCGGCGACCGCCGGCGCACCGAGATTGTCTACGAAGGCCCCGAGAGCCTTGCCATGGAAGATCTCATCCCCGAGCAGGAGGTGGTCATCACCATCTCCCACTCGGGATATATCAAGCGCATGCCCATCGACACCTACCGCATGCAGAACCGCGGGGGCCGCGGCATCACGGGCGCCACCCTCAAGGAGGAGGATTTTCTCGAGCATGTCTTTGTCACCTCAACGCACCACTTCCTTCTCTTCATCACCAACTTCGGGCGGATGTACCGCCTCAAGGTATACGAGATCAACGAGGCGAGCCGCCAGTCCAAGGGGACGGCCCTTATCAACCTGATTCCCATCGAGCAGGGCGAGCGCATCAGCTCGGTGGTGTCGCTGAAGGAGTTCTCCGCCGAGAGCTACCTTGTCACCGTTACGAGCAAGGGTTTCACCAAGAAGACGAGCCTCATTCAATACATCAATGTCCGCAAGACGGGCGTCTGCGCTCTCAAGCTTGATAAGGGCGATGAGCTCGTGGCGGGGCGCATCATCACGGGGACTGAGAGCCAGAATCTTCTGCTGGTGAGCCGCCAGGGAAGGAGCATCCGCTTCGATGCCGGCAAGCTCCGGCCCATGGGAAGGCAGGCCAGGGGCAACAGGACCATGATCCTGCGCGGCGATGACAAAATAGTGGAGATGGTGGACACCCTGACAGGCGATGAGCTTCTCGTGGTCACCACCAAGGGCTTCGGCACCAGGGTTCCCCTTACGGAGTACAGGACCCAGGGGCGCCGGGGCATGGGCGTGAGGGCCATGAACCTCATCGACAGGAAGGGCGAGGTCGTGGCAGCCGCCGTGGTGAAGCCCGATGACGAGATTATCGTGGTGACCCGCGAGGGCCAGATCATCCGCCTTGAGGGGAGCAAGATACCCTCGGGGAGCAGGATGAGAACAGGCAATATCCTTATCCGCCTCTCCGAGGGCGACAGCGTGACGAGCCTGGCCATACTGCGCTGAGAGAGGCCGCTTCACCGCGGCGCAGGGTGCAGTGTTATCAGGAAAGGATTTCAGGGAAGAAGGGGTCTATGTGTGAAAAGCCCCATAGAAAGCCAAAAATAAAAAGGAGGAGAAAACAATGGCTCTGAAAGTAGCGATCAACGGGTTCGGGCGCGTGGGGAGGCAGGTCCTCAAGGCGCTCCTTCAGAAGTATCCCCAGGTAGAGGTGGTGGCCGTCAACGATATCACTGATGTCCCGACCAATGCCCACCTCTTCAAGTACGACTCCAACTATGGGAAGTTCCACGGCACCGTCGAGGCCGGCGAGGGAGAGCTCATTATCAACGGCAGGAAGATCAAGGTCCTCGCGGAAAAGGACCCTGCCAAGCTTCCATGGAAAGATCTCGGCGTGGTGATGGTCGTTGAGAGCACGGGCATCTTCACCAAGGCTGAGAAGGCGAAAGCTCACCTTGATGCCGGCGCCAAGAAGGTCATCATCTCGGCCCCCGCGGAAAACGAGGACATTACCATCGTGATGGGTGTCAATGAGAACGCCTATGATCCCGCGAAGCACCACATCATCTCCAATGCCTCATGCACCACGAACTGCCTGGCCCCGGCGGCAAAGGTGGTCCATGACAATTACAGGATCCAGAAAGGCCTCATGACCACCATTCATGCCTACACCAATGATCAGAAGATCCTGGACCTTCCCCACAAGGACCTGAGAAGGGCCCGCGCCGCCGCCATGAGCATGATACCCACAAAGACAGGCGCAGCCAAGGCCGTTGCTCTCGTGATCCCCGATCTCAAGGGAAAATTTGACGGCTTCGCGATAAGGGTTCCCACTCCCACCGTGTCTGTCGTGGATTTTGTGTGCGTGCTGGAGAAGAACACCACCAAGGACGAAGTGAACGCCGCCTTCAAGAAAGCCTCGGAGAACGAGCTTAAGGGCATCCTGGGCTACAGCGAAGAGCCTCTCGTGTCGATAGACTACAAGGGGGAAGAGCACTCGAGCATTATTGACGCCCTCTCCACCAAGGTCATCGGCGACAACCTGCTGAAAGTGGTGGCCTGGTACGACAACGAGTGGGGCTACTCGGTGCGCATCGCCGATCTTGTCCACTACATGGCTAAAAAAGAGAGTCTTGTCACCGTATAAGGAGGTTCCAATGGAAAAGGCAACAGTGCGCGACATCGACGTGAAGGACAGAAGAGTCTTGGTCCGCGTCGATTACAATGTGCCTCTCAAGGGAGGTGTCATCAAGGATGACACGAGGATCAGAGAGTCCCTCCCTACCCTTAAGTACCTTATGGATCATGGAGCCAAGGTCGTCGTGGCGTCACACCTCGGAAGGCCCGAGGGGCAGGTCGTGCCCGAAATGAGCCTCAAGCCGGTGGCCGCCCGTCTTTCCGAGCTCCTTCACCGCGAGGTGAAGATGCTCTCCGACTGCATAGGGCCCGAGGTGGAGCGCGAAGTGATGGCCATGAAGGCCGGTGATGTCGTCATGCTTGAAAATCTCCGCTTTCACAGAGAGGAGACCAAGAATGACAGGGAGTTCTCCAAGAAGCTTGCCTCCCTGGCGGAAATATATGTTGACGACGCCTTCGGCACAGCCCACAGGGCCCATGCCTCGACCTACGGCGTGGCGGAGCTTCTCCCCGTTGCCGTGGCGGGCTTCCTGATGGAAAAGGAGCTCGCGAACCTTGGGAGGCTCGTAGCGCAGCCCGACCGTCCCTTTGTGGCCGTCCTCGGCGGCGCCAAGGTGACTGACAAGGTGGCCGTGCTCAAGAACCTCGTGGGGAAGGTCGATGCGCTGCTGATAGGCGGCGGCATGGCCTTCACCTTCCTGAAGGTCCAGGGGCACAGCATCGGGAAGTCGCTCCTTGATGAAAATGAAGGCAATGCCCGGGAGATCCTGGAGCTTGCGAAGGAGAAGAATGTGACGCTTGAGCTTCCCGTCGATGTCGTCGTGGCCGCTGACAAGGACAGCACAGGCGGCACTGTCGTCTCTGTTGACGCGATTCCCGCCGACATGATGGGCGTGGACATAGGCCCCGGGACGGTGGAGCTCTTCAGAAAGCAGCTTCTTGCTGCCAGGACCATCTTCTGGAACGGCCCCATGGGTATTTTTGAAAACAAGGACTTCGCCAGGGGCACCCTGGAAGTGGCGAAGATCCTGGCCGAGAGCAAAGCCCTTACCTGCATAGGCGGCGGTGACTCCGTCGCGGCGGTGAAGCAGCTCGGCTTTGGCGACAGGATGACCCATCTTTCCACGGGCGGCGGCGCCTCCCTTGAGTTCATGGAAGGGAAAGAGCTTCCCGGTGTTGCCATTCTCAAGGAGAAGGCGGCACTCACGGTGAAAGGAGCAAGGCCATGAGAACCCCCCTGCTTGCAGGAAACTGGAAACTTCACAAGACAGTGAGGGAGGCGAAGGAGCTTGTCGAGGAGCTTCACCGCGCCATAGGGAAGCTTTACGAGAGGGAAGTGGTGGTATGCCCCCCCTTCACGGCTCTTCAGGCCGTGTCTTCGATCCTCGACGGCAAGACCATAAAGCTGGGAGCCCAGGATCTCTTCTGGGAGGAGAAAGGAGCTTACACCGGCGAGGTTGCTCCTCTCATGCTGAAGGACGTGGGCTGCACTTACGTGATCATAGGCCACTCGGAGCGAAGGAAGTATTTTTCCGAGACCGATGAGTGGGTGAACAGGAAAGCCAAGGCAGCCCTGGAGGCAGGCCTTATTCCCATCATCTGCGTGGGCGAGAGTCTGGCGCAGCGTGAAGAGGGAAAAACAGTGGATGTGGTCACCACCCAGGTGCAGGCGGCCCTGAAGGACCTCACGGCATCACAGGTTGAGCGCGTGGTGATCGCCTATGAGCCCATCTGGGCAATAGGCACGGGTAAGAATGACTCGCCGGTCGAGGCGCAGAAAACCGTAAGCACCATAAGAAATGTCATGGCGGCGCAGGCAGGCGATGAGAGCGCCGGGAAGGTGAGGATCCTTTACGGCGGGAGCGTAAAACCTGACAACATAGACAGCTTCATGAAGGAGCGCGACATAGACGGCGCCCTTGTGGGCGGCGCGAGCCTTACTTGTGAGAGCTTTTCCCGCATTGTGAAGTACGAGGCCTGATCCCTTGACAGGCATATCGGATAATGATACAATCTTGAAGTTACTTTACTGTGAAGGGGACATGGTATGATACTCAACTGGATATACAAAGCAATGCTCTTTCTTGCCCAGGCCCAGACGCCCGTGGAATTGAATCCCGCCGTGAAGCAGGTGCCGCCTCCTGTAATGCCCCATCAGCCGGGAAATATTTTGATCATTGTGCTTCAGGTGATCTATTTCCTTGTCTGCGCAGGGCTGATTGCCGCGGTTATGCTGCAGACCACCAAGTCGGAGGGCCTTTCGGGCATGCTCGGGGGCGCCACGCAGTCAGTCTTCAGAGGAAAGAAGAGCGTCGAGGAAAAGATCGGCCTCATTACTTCTTATCTTGCCGGAGCCTTCATCGTCGGATCCCTTGTGATCTTCATGCTGATGAAGAATCTGATCAAGTAGGCACAGGCGAAGAGGCTCAGGGAAAGGGGCGTCATGAAACCACGAATGCTCCTGGGGGCGGCAGTCCTTTTCATGGCCTGTGCCCTGCTGCTGCAGAGCTGTGCTGTGAAGGGGCCGGTGAAGCAAGAGCCACCCATAAAGATAGGAATCCTCGGCTGCCCCTATAACCTGAACCCGCTCCTTCCCCGTGAAGCCTGCGGCGACGAGATAGTCAACGTCATGTTCCGGGGCCTCGTGGATTGGAACGAAAAGTGGGAGCTTTTCCCTCTGATGGCAAAGGAAGTCCCCTCCCCCGAAGCGGGAACCGTCGTGAGGAGGGGAAGGAGCTCCATGGCAATGGAGTTCGCCATAGACGGGAGAGCCCGCTGGTCTAACGGCCTTTTCCTTGAAGCCCCGGATTTCATCTTCTTCTATCAGATGGCAGTCTTTCCCGGCCTGCGTGGGGCCAATGACAGCTGGGCCCGCTCGGTGGACAAGGTCAAGAGTCTTGGAGAAGACCGGGTGGAGGTTTCATGGAAAAGTCTTGATGCCGGCTCCATGAAGTACCTCAAGGCCTTCCCGAGGGAGCTCCTCGAGGCAAAGATATACGAGAACGCCCAGGAATTCTTCAAGGAGCCTTACCGTTACGAATTGATCTGCAACGGGCCTTACGTGGCGGCCAATGTCAAGCTCGAGAGAGAACGGATCACCTCCCTCTCTCTTCTGAGGAATGACGAATACGGCAGGAAAAAGGCCGCCCTTTCCCGTTTCGACGTGAAATTCTTCCCCTCAAGGGATGCCTTTGAGTCCGATCTTTTCGGCGGGGCCTTCGATATCATGCCCTCCCTCACGTACAGCGAGGGAAAAATGCTCTCGGAAAACGAGAAGTTCTCCGTCTATTTCACTCCGGGATCGTCGGTGGTAACACTCTTTTTTGACATGGAATCACCGCTCCTTGAGGAGAAGGAGCTCAGAAAGGCCCTCCTTCTCTCCCTCAACAGGGAGGAGCTGGTTAAGAATGTGTATGAAAAGGGTGGAAAACCTGCGCAAAGCTGGCTTGCGGAAAGGCACCCTGCCTACGTTTCAGCTTTTTCAGGCTATCAATACAGCCAGAAGTCCGCCCTTGAAGCTCTCAATGCCATCGGCTGGAAGCGCGACGCAAGCGGCACCTGGAAGAGCGGGAACAAGGCTCTCACGCTGCGCCTCTATTATGCCGACGAGTCCCTCTTTGCCACGGTGGCCGCGACGGTGAAAAAGGAGTGGGAGGCCCTGGGCATCACGGTAAGCGAAGAAAAGGTGCGCTCGGAGAATTTCTTCACCACCCTTGCGCAGTACCGGAAGAATGCCTACCCTTCGGTGATCCTCTCCTCTCTTGAGGCTCCCCCCTGGGTGTCACCGGGCACCTATTTCGGCTCAAAGCCCATAGACACCGTGAGGGATTACTCTGCGAAGTCCCACTTCTCGCGGTGGAATTCGAAAGAAAATGAGGAGCTCTGCAAGGCTTTTTCGGAAGAGCTTGACACCAGGAAAAGGAATGAAATGCTCAGGAGCCACCAGGTACTGGTGGCTGAGGAGCTTCCCCTTGTCCCCCTCTTCTCTGCTCTCAAGGTGAGCGCCGTGAGGAAGGGCTTCAAGAACTTCAACCCCCGCGGCTTCGGCGACAACCTCTGGAACATAGAATACTGGGAAAGGGAAGGCCCCAGATAGTGTCCCCGGCTGCCGATGAGCTCCTGAAAGTAGAAGGGCTCCGCATCTGTTTCATCACCAGGGAATCCACCCTGAAGGCCGTTGATGACGTGACCTTTTCCCTCGGCAAGGGGGGGACTCTCGGCATAGTCGGAGAGTCGGGAAGCGGAAAGAGCATTACCTCTCTCTCCCTCATGAAGCTTGTGCCCCGCCCTGGTAAGGTCGTCAAGGGGAGCATCTTTTTTGACGGACTCGATCTTGTGGCGCTCCCCGAGGAAAAGATGCGGAAAATGCGCGGGAAGGCCCTCTCCATGATATTCCAGGATCCCCTTACGGCCCTCAACCCGGTCCTTTCCATAGGGGATCAGATCGCCGAGAATATTCTGATGCATGAAAAGGTCTCAAGACATGAAGCCCTTGAGAGGACTTCGGCACTCCTTGAGATGGTGAGGATTCCCTGCGGCAGGAAAAGGCTCAGGGACTATCCCCATCAGTTCAGCGGCGGCATGCGCCAGCGGGTCATGATCGCCATGGCGCTTGCCTGCAGCCCCAGGCTGCTTATTGCCGATGAGCCCACGACAGCCCTCGACGTGACTGTTCAGGCAGAGATCATGAGGCTTCTCGGGGAGCTGAGGGAGAATTTCCAGATGGCCCTCCTCCTTATCACCCATAACCTTGGCCTTGTGCGGCAGACCTGCTCCTCTCTTGCGGTCATGTACGCCGGCACCATCCAGGAGCAGGGAGAGACGGAGGCCCTCTTTTCAACACCCCTTCATCCCTATACACAGGGCCTTCTCAACTCGATTCCCCGGCTCAGGGGAGAGGAGAAGGGGAGACTTGTCCCCATTGAGGGCCATCCCCCCTCGCCTGCCGAGCAGATTGGCGGATGCCTTTTTCATCCCCGCTGCGCTTTTAGGATAAAGGGCCTCTGCGAGAGCGAGTCCCCTCCGGTAGTGGAGGCTGAGCAGGGGCATTCTGTAAAGTGTTTCCTTTACCGTGACAGGGAGCGTAAGGCAAAGTGACTGCCCCGGCTTCCGGAAAAGGTGACCATGGCTGGCACGATCCTTCTTGAAGTAAAGGATCTGAAAAAACATTATACCAGGGGCGGCGGATTTCTCTCCTCCTCGGCGAGGGAGACAGTGAAAGCCCTGGACGGAGTCTCCTTTTCCCTGGAAGAGGGGGAGACCCTGGGCCTTGTGGGTGAGTCAGGGTGCGGCAAGACCACCCTGGGAAGGCTGGTGCTGAGGCTCATAGAACCCTCGGGAGGGGCGATTCTCTACCGTGGAATCGATATGGCAGGCCTCTCCCCCCGCAGGATGAGAGCCCTCAGGAAGGAGCTCCAGATAATATTCCAGGATCCCTATTCATCACTTGACCCCAGGATGAACATCAGGACCATCATTGAGGAGCCTCTTGCCATCAACGGCATGGAGCGGCGCGAGCGCGGGGAGAGGGTAAAGGAGCTTCTCGACTGGGTGGGTCTCCCCGAAGAGTGCCTCAGGCGTTACCCCCATGAATTCAGCGGCGGGCAGCGCCAGCGCATAGGGATTGCCAGGGCTCTCTCGCTCAGCCCGCGCATGGTCGTGGCCGATGAGCCTGTATCAGCCCTGGACGTGTCAATTCAGGCGCAGATCGTGAACCTGCTCCTGGATCTGCAGGCAAGGCTCTCCCTCTCCTATCTTTTCATCTCCCATGACATCTCGGTGGTCCGCTATGTGAGCAGGCGGATTGCCGTCATGTACCTCGGGAGGATCGTGGAGCTCGGGAGCGCCGTGCAGGTCTGCGAGAGCGCCGCTCACCCCTATACAAAGCTCCTGCTGGCCTCGGTGCCCGATATGCTCTCAAAGAGCCAGGCGCCGCAGGAAAGCGGTGACGTGCCCAATCCCGTCCATCCTCCAGGGGGCTGCCATTTTCACCCCCGCTGTGCTCTTGCCGCCGATATCTGCAGGCTCCGGGAGCCCGAAGACTTTGATGTTGAGGAGGGCCACAGCGCGGCATGCCACCTCCTTGCCCCCGGAAGGGAGCGATAAAGAGGACTTGCCTGTCCCATAGAGAACTAGAGGAGAAGTTTAGAAAGGAGACTTTCCTTCCATGAAAAAAACATTCCTGCCACTGGTGGCTGCCCTTATCCTGATTGTGGCGCTTTCCTTCCCTGTGAAGGCGCTTCCCGCAGATGACCAGGACTCGAAAGACTCTTCCCAGGGCGCGGGCTACACCTTCATCCGCGACAATATCGGCCTTTCTGTCGATGACGAGGGGAAGATGACGCAGAGCGAGAACGAGCTTATTAAGATAATCGACAAAAAAGGCGTGGAGCGCTTCAGCCAGGTGGTAAGGACGTATTGTGGTGACAGGCAGGAAGTCTCCGTTATCATGGCAAGGACCATCCAGCCTGATGGCACGAGCATCCAGGTCCCCTCGACGGCAATAGAGGACGGGCCTTTCCCGGCCCTCAAGGGGGTCCCTCTTTACAAGAATCTCAGGGTAAAGATCATCAAGTTCCCCCAGGTGAAAGAGGGGAGCCTTGTGGAGTACCAGCTGAAGACCATAGGCCTGAAGCCTTACCCGGGACAGCCCTTCTGGGAGACCTCCTTTACCCAGGACATGGGAGGCCTCCGGGAGACCTCCTTTTTCCTGGAGGTGCCCCGGGCAAGAGTGGTCCACTACTTCACCCCGGGCCACAAAAACGGCATGTATGAGCCGCGGGTGAGCACCCAGGGGGGGCGGAAGATCATGACCTGGCAGTTCAGGAACGTGGAGCCCATAAGTGAAGAGATTGCAATGCCTCCCGTGCAGGATATCGCCTCGCGCATCCTGGTCGGGAGCTTTACCTCATGGGATGAAGTGGGAACCCTGCTGAGGTCACTGATGGAGAGCCATCTTGCCTGCACCGCCGCCATGAAGGAGCACTTTGCCCGCGAGGTGGGCAATACTACCGGCGAAGAGGCCCTGAAGAAGATTTACCGTCTCCTCCTCAAGGAGAGAGAAGTGGAAAATATCGGCTTTGGGACCGGCGGCTACGAGTTCAACGACGCTTCAGCCCTCTACAGCGAAAAAAATGTCATCTCCCGTGATTTTGCCCTCCTTGTCCTCGCCCTTCTCCGGGACGCGGGGATTGAGGCATACCCCGTGCTCGTAGGCTCCTCCGCCATGGGGGGGATCTACAGGGAGATCCCCATAATTCAGCAGTTTGATACGGTACTTGTCATGGCCAGGGTGGAGGGCAAGCGCTACTGGATCGACGGAACAGGTGTCTCCACGGAGCTCGGCCTCCTCCCCTCGGAGATCCAGGGAAGGCCGGCCCTCATTGTCTATGACAAGGGCACAGAGCTCACCACCACCCCCTGCTCGAACTACGAGGCCAACAGGGAGGAGCTGAGGGGGGAGATAAAGCTTGGCGCTGACGGCTCCGTTGACGGCGTGATAAAGATGAGCGAGTACGGGGCAAACAAGCTTCAGTGGCAGCGTATCTACAACGCCGTAGGAACGAAGGAGAAGCAGAACCTTGCCAGGGTTCTTGCCAGCCAGGTGAATCCTGTTGCCATGGTCCTTGATTACACCATCAGGGACGGAATGTACGAGGAGGTCCCCTTCTCGATCATGATGCGCTTCATAATCAATGATTTTATCGAGAAGTCCAATGATGAATGGACCTCGAAGCTCCCTCTGATGGGCGGGGGCGAAATGAAGGATCTGCTGTCGATCGATGCCTCAAAAAGGAAATGGCCCATCGTGGTGGGCAGTGCCTTCCAGGAAGACAGGAGGTTCCACCTGATTGTCCCCCCGAGCGTATCGGTGAAGAGTGCACCCCGGACCCTTCTCAAGGAGAATTCCGTGGGATCGTTCCAGGTGGTGTGCAACGCCCAGGGCTCCGATATCAACTACTACAGCAGGCTTACTGTGAAAAAGGGTATTGTGGAGCCTTCTGAGGCCCCCGCCCTCATTGAAATTCTCAATGCTGCCGTGGAAGCCCAGAAAGCCCTTATCACCTTTGAAAAGCGCTCTCCCCTCTAGAGAGGGGCATGGGTACGTGAACGATGCGGTACCGGTGCCATGCAAAAGTGAATATGACCCTTTCCATCCTCGGGAGGCGCGGTGACGGCTACCACACGATAAGGAGCATC
This sequence comes from Candidatus Eremiobacterota bacterium, assembly GCA_031082125.1. NCBI lineage: Bacteria > Bacillati > Vulcanimicrobiota > Vulcanimicrobiota bacterium. The sequence goes on along the minus strand of JAVHLM010000006.1, from coordinate 260,446 downwards.
TTCCAGGCAGTTGCTCTTCATGATGATCTCGCCGTCGAGCGCTCTTCATCGGGCATAGGGCTTGAGGTGAGAAGCCCCTTTCCCGGAATCCCCTCGTCCGGTGAGAACCTTGTTATCCGTGCCGTCCGCGAGGTGATGGCCCACCGCGGTGTCTCCTGCGGCCTTGAAATGGTCCTTACCAAGAGAATACCTCCCGGCGCCGGCCTGGGAGGCGGGTCGAGCGATGCCTTCGCCGCCATCAGGGCCCTTGACGGGCTGCTCTCACTTGAGCTCACCGAGGACGAATACCTTGAGATTGCGGCACGGATCGGCTCCGATGTCCCCTATTTTTACTATGGAGGAACGGCAATGGTGACGGGGAGGGGGGAGCATGTGACGCCTCTTGCTGATTTCTCGGACCGCGAAGCGGTCATCGTGATGCCCCCCCGTGCCATCTCCTCAAAGGATGCCTACCGGTGGTGGGATGAAAGGAGCGGCTCCTCTCATCAGGCCCTTCAAGATGCCCGGTCCTGTGCCACTCTGCCCGACGAGGCTTCCCTCGTTATCGGAAATGATTTTGAGGAGGTCATTTTTTCCCGCTATCATGAAATTGCCCATATCAAGGAAAAGCTCCTTGCCCTTGGATGCGAGGCGGCATCTCTTACGGGGAGCGGATCGGCTGTCGTGGGGTACCACCGTGAAAAGGGGAGGCTCAGGGATTTTGCCGGAGCATTCTCCGGTGAGTGCCTCGTCATTCCCACCACTACCCTCAGGAGGTCTCAATGCATGACGTGATAATTCTTGCCGGCGGGAAGATGGAAGAGGAGTTCCGTGCTCTCTATGACGTGGAGCACAAGGCCTATATCCCGCTCCATGGAAAAATGATGGTGCAGTATGTGCTGGAAGCCCTTTCCGGGGTGCAGGAGCTCTCCCGCAAGGTGCTCGTGGCGCCCTCGCTTCCCGTGCCTCCCCTGGTCGGCGAGCATGTGGATCACGCCGTGACGGGAGGCTCTTCGATGGTGGCATCGCTCCGTGCCGGCCTTGAGGCCCTTCCCTCGCCCTCTGAGAAAGTTCTTGTCATGCCTTCCGATATTCCCCTTCTCACGGCCGGTGCCGTGGAGGAGTTCCTGCGGGGGTGCCGGGAAAGGCAGGGCTCAGTGTGCTATGCCTATGTAGAGAAAAGCGATTCGGAGCGGTCTTATCCGGGGCTCCGTCATACCTATGCGAGGCTCCGTGAAGGCACCTTCTGCGGAGGGAGCCTCGTGCTCCTTGAGCCTGCCGTCTTCCCCCAGTGCGAGAGACTCTTCACCACCCTCACCGCCGCGAGGAAAAACCCCTTCCAGAGCGCCTCCATGCTAGGTCTTCCGATAATCCTGAAGTTTGCGGCAGGCCTTCTCTCCCTTGCCGATCTTGAGAAGAAGATAACGGCCCTCCTTGGCGCCCCGGCGGTGGCCGTGAGGATCCGCCAGGGGAACGCCGCCTTCAACATCGACGACCTGGAAGTGCTGAGGTTCGCAGAGCGTCTTCTCGCGTGATGCCAGGGTCTTCCCTGCCCAGAGAGGAGTTTCTCTCTTGCTGGAGAATATTACCATTTTTCAGAGAGAAAAGGCGCCATGGCTCTTCGATAAACCATCAAGGGATTTCTACGTGTCATGGCTTCCTGATACTATTGCGAGAGAGGTGACATATGGGGAAAGGTTCAGCAAAGAAGCCGGGAGAGCCCAAGTGCAGAGGCTGCGGAGGCCTCCTGGAAGGAAAAGAGGTTGTCAAGGTAGGAGGCAACAAATGGCATAAGGAATGTGCCGAGCAGAAGGGGAAAAAGATCCCGAAGGAATATCAGTCCGCTTCCTGAGGGCAGCCATCACTCCGTGAGTGGGACAGAGATGAGATGGAGCACCATCTCTTTTCTCTGATACGGGAAGAAAGAGCAAGGAGGACAAGGAAAGGTGAAAAAGTACAGTGCTGAAAAGATAAGGAACGTGGCATTTTTCGGGCATGGCAGCACGGGGAAGACCTCGACGGGCGAGGCCATGCTTTTCAATACCGGCGTTCTTGACAGAATGGGGAAGGTGGAGGATGGCAACACCGCCCTGGATTTTGATCCCGACGAAGTGAAGAGGGGCATATCCATTTACACGGCGCTGGCGCCCTGCGAGTGGAAAGAGCACAAGCTCAACTGCCTCGATGTGCCGGGCTTTCTGGATTTTATAGCCGAGGTGAAGGGGTCTCTGCGCGTCATCGAAGGGTGTGTCCTCTTTGCCTCTGCAAACGTGGGCATGGAGGTGGGCCTGGAGCGGATGTGGGATGAAGTCGAGAAAAATTCCATCCCTGCCATGCTCTTTGTCAACAAGATGGACAAGGAGAACTCCGATTTTTACAAAGTCGCGAACGATCTCAGCGAGAAGCTCGGCAGGCCCTGTGTTCCCCTCCAGGTCCCCATCGGGTCTTTTGATACCTTTGTCGGCTATGTGGACCTCATCACCGAGACCGCTTATAAGTACCAGGGGGGGAAGGCCCAGAAGGCCGATATACCGGCAGACCTCAAGGATAAAGTCAAGGAATACCGTGATAAGCTCGTGGAGGCCGCCGCTGAAGGCGATGACGTGCTTATAGAGAAGTTCATCGGAGAAGAGAAGCTCTCCGTTGAAGAGGTGAAGAAGGGCCTCAAGGGCTGCGTGAAGCAGGGGAAGCTCATCCCTGCACTCTGCGGCTCTTCGGTGAAAAACATAGGCGTCGATGCCCTGATGGACGCCATCATCGAGTACATTCCGTCACCTGCCGAATGCGGTCCTTACGAAGGAGTCGATACCAAGACAGGCGAGAGGATCAAGCGCATGGGGACTGATGCCGAGCCTTTCTCGGCGCTTGTCTTCAAGACCACGGCTGATCCCTACGTGGGAAAGCTCACCTTTATGCGCCTCTTCTCGGGCATTCTGAAGAGCGACTCAGTGGTGTACAACTCCAAGAGAGAGAAGGATGAGAAGATCGCCAACCTCGTGGTGGTCCGCGGAAAGCACCAGGACATAGTGGAAGAGGTGCACTCGGGTGATATCGTCACCGTGGCAAAGCTCACTGACACCACGACGGGCGACACGCTCTGCACGAAGGACAAGCCAATCCGTTACGACGACATAGAGTTTCCCGAGCCAGTCATGGCGATGGCCATCTATCCAAAGAGCAAGGGCGATGAGGACAAGCTCAGCTCAGGCCTCTCCAAGATAAGCGACGAGGATCCCACGGTCCGCGTAAAGCGCGACACCGAGACCAAGGAGTCCATCATCTCCGGCATGGGAGAGCTCCATGTGGAGATTGTCAAGGACCGCCTCAAGAGGAAGTTCGGTGTTGACGTGGACCTGGTGACGCCGAAAGTGGCTTACAAGGAGACCATAAGAACCGCCGTCAAGGTCGAGGGAAAGCACAAGAAGCAGTCGGGCGGCCGCGGCCAGTACGGCCACTGCTGGCTCGAGCTGGAGCCCCTCGAGAAGGGCAAGCATTTCGAGTTCGTGGACAAGATCGTGGGAGGCGTCATACCGAGGAACTATATCCCCTCGATTGAGAAGGGCATCCGCAAGACCATGGAGGAGGGATGCATCGCCGGCTATCCCATCACTGACATCCGAGTCGCTGTCTATGACGGCTCCTACCACACGGTGGATTCCTCCGATATGGCCTTCCAGATAGCGGGGAGCCTGGGCCTCAAGAAGGGCATGGACATGGCGAGCCCCTGCCTGCTCGAGCCCATCTATGATGTGGAGACCCTGGTGCCCGAGCAGTTCATGGGTGACGTGATAGGCGACCTCAACGGGAAGCGCGGCAGGATAATGGGAATGGATCCCCTTCCCAAGGGTCAGCAGAAGATAAGGGCCCAGGTGCCCCTGGCGGAAGTGCAGCGCTACTCAATCGATCTCAGGTCCATGACCCAGGGCAGGGGCGTCTATTCCATGAAGTTCTCCCACTACGAGGAGGTGCCGGCCCAGATCGCCGAGGGCATCATTGCCGCTTACAAGAAGGCAAGGGAGAAGGAGGAATAGGAGAAGGATATTTTTCTGCCGCAAAGAAATATGACGGACTGACAAAGGAACCTTCAATGAATTTTGACCATGAGAAAAGGAGGGGGATTGTGAAATTCACCAGAATCTCGTTCATCTTGGTAGGGCTGCTCGTGATGGGCTGCCTGTTCTTTTACGCTGGCTGCGGAGGCCAGGGAACGCCGGGCGGCGCCATGCTGCCTTACGGCAATTATAACACGGCTTCGCCGAGCCCCTCGGTGAGCGGCTCTGCCACGCCTTCGCCGACGGGCACGAGCTCGCCCGGCACGGGCAAGGAGACCACCCTCGCCCAGGGCTTGACCAATGCCTTTGACCTGGCGCTGTCATCGGACAACACGTATGTGTACTGGACCCAGACCGGCGGCTCGGGCGGCGTGTACGCTGCCAAGACCGACGGCACCACGACGACGCCTCAGGCGCTTGCTACGGGCACGTCAGGCGCCAATGCCTACTCGATCTGTGTATCGTCTGCAGGCTACCTGTATTACTCGCAGTTCGTGGGCACGGGGCAGGGCACCATCATGCGCCTCAAGATTCCCACGACGACGGGGGGATCGTGGGGCACCGCCGAGACCTATGTGAGCGGTCTTACGAACCCTGCGTGGGTCCGCGAGTCGAACGGGATTATCTACTGGACGGAGTTTGTGCAGGCGAACGGCCGCTTCCGCCGCATCCAGTCAAGCTACACGACGCAGCAGATACCGACGGGGGGCTATACGACGGCCAGCACAGAGGTGGAGACCATCAACAGCTCCCAGGGATTCAACTATCCCTACCGCTTCATCCTGGATTCCACCACCAACAACGCTATCATTGCCGAGCTTGCGGGCTCAGGCTCCAACATCTGGATCACGGGGATGACGAAGGACTCGACGCCGTCGAAGATCTTCACCGATGCCCAGACCTGCCGCTACCCCACGGGCCTTGCCTATGACAACTCCAACAATTACGTGTATTACGCCAACTACCAGGCCGACACGGGGGTGTACCGCTTCAAGATCAAGCAGACGTCGGGAGTATACGAAACGGTGACGACGCCTGAAGCCACGGTGGAGACGGGTCGCTGGCGCGCGTTCTACCTGTTTGGCCCTTCTGCGGGAAAGGTATATTTTTCAGTGAACGAGACGCGGGCAAACGCGGGGAGCATTTATTCCGAGGATGTCAGCAAGATTACCGACGCGGCGGTGAACGTGCTGGGGAGCAACACGACGGCCACGTCGCCTCTGCAGTTTGTGATATCGGCCGGCAAGTATTACTGGACGGAGGACCCGGACTTCAACACGACGACAGCGACATGCACGGGAAGCAGCAACTGCCGCGTGATGAAGTATGATCCCACCGGGAAATAGGGAAAGAAAAGGATTGAGCGGGAGTAAAGTGGGCCGGGCGACCGGCCCACTTTTTTCTCTTCCCTCTTAAAGGGAAAATCCCGGGGAAAGAGAAGTTCATGGGCACTCCCCTGTGCAGGCCCCAGGTAGCCTGCAGGGGAAGGCATAGCAAGGAGGGATCTCATGAAAAAATCTTATTTCACCTTAGGAGCGGTCATCTTTCTCGTGCTCTTCATGATCGCGCTTTTCCTGACGGAGGGATGCAACAGCGGCTCATCAAGCTCCTCTTCGCCGAGCCCCTCGGTGAGCGGCTCTCCCAATCCATCGCCGAATCCGACTGGCTCGCCCAGCACGGGCAAGGAGACCACCCTCGCCCAGGGCCTCACCAATGCCTTTGACCTGGCTCTGTCATCGGACAACACGTATGTGTACTGGACCCAGACCGGCGGCTCGGGCGGCGTGTACGCTGCCAAGACCGACGGCACCACGACGACGCCTCAGGCGCTTGCTACGGGCACGTCAGGCGCCAATGCCTACTCGATCTGTGTATCGTCTGCAGGCTACCTGTATTACTCGCAGTTCGTGGGCACGGGGCAGGGCACCATCATGCGCCTCAAGATTCCCACGACGACGGGGGGATCGTGGGGCACCGCCGAGACCTATGTGAGCGGTCTTACGAACCCTGCGTGGGTCCGCGAGTCGAACGGGATTATCTACTGGACGGAGTTTGTGCAGGCGAACGGCCGCTTCCGCCGCATCCAGTCAAGCTACACGACGCAGCAGATACCGACGGGGGGCTATACGACGGCCAGCACAGAGGTGGAGACCATCAACAGCTCCCAGGGATTCAACTATCCCTACCGCTTCATCCTGGATTCCACCACCAACAACGCTATCATTGCCGAGCTTGCGGGCTCAGGCTCCAACATCTGGATCACGGGGATGACGAAGGACTCGACGCCGTCGAAGATCTTCACCGATGCCCAGACCTGCCGCTACCCCACGGGCCTTGCCTATGACAACTCCAACAATTACGTGTATTACGCCAACTACCAGGCCGACACGGGGGTGTACCGCTTCAAGATCAAGCAGACGTCGGGAGTATACGAAACGGTGACGACGCCTGAAGCCACGGTGGAGACGGGTCGCTGGCGCGCGTTCTACCTGTTTGGCCCTTCTGCGGGAAAGGTATATTTTTCAGTGAACGAGACGCGGGCAAACGCGGGGAGCATTTATTCCGAGGATGTCAGCAAGATTACCGACGCGGCGGTGAACGTGCTGGGGAGCAACACGACGGCCACGTCGCCTCTGCAGTTTGTGATATCGGCCGGCAAGTATTACTGGACGGAGGACCCGGACTTCAACACGACGACGGCGACATGCACGGGAAGCAGCAACTGCCGCGTGATGAAATATGACCCGACAGGCAAGTAAGAAAACCTTTGAAAGCTGACAGAGAGGGCAGGGCAACCTGCTCTCTTTTCGTTGGGAAGTGAGAGAAAGCATGTCGGCGGGGAGGCCAGGCCATGAAAAAAAACATTTCTTCATATTTCCTTGTCCTTGTCATGCTCCTTGTCATCGCGGGGTGCGGCGGCATCGTGCTCTATGCCGACATCAACGGCGGGAGCGCCTGGGGGCCCACGCCCTACCCTTCGCCTGCCCCTTCAATGACGCCTGTTGAGACGGTCCTCGCCACGGGCCGCACCAACGCCTTTGACATTGCCCTCTCGCCCGACGGGCAGTATGCGTACTGGACAGAGAACATCGGGAACGGAGGCGGCGTGTACCGCATAAAAACGAGCGGTGATCCGCAGAACAAGGTGGAGACGGTGGCGGGAGGCTACCCTTCGACATACAGCCTCACCCTGGGGGCCTCAGGGGGCACAAGTTATCTCTATTTCACCCAGAAATCAAGCGTCGGCACCGTCATGAGGCTCAAGGTCCCGGAGCAGAACGAGGGGTGGGGCACTGCCGAGACTTACGTGAAAGGCCTCACCAATCCCGTGTGGATCAAGTTCAACACCGACGGCTGCATCTACTGGACGGAGTTCGTGCAGGCAAACGGCCGCATGAGGCGCATCAATGCCGGTATCCCCTCCTCTCAGGTACCTCAGGGAGGCTTCTCGACGGGTGACTCACAGGTGGAGACCATCAACAGCACCCAGGGCTTCAACTTTCCCTACAATTTCTGCTTTGACGGGAACGGGAATGCCCTCGTGGCGGAGCTTGCAGGCTCAGGCTCCACTATCTGGTTTGTGAAGCTCGCCAAGGACCAGGCGCCTTTCAAGGCCTACACCAACTCCCAGAACTGCCGCTATCCCACGGCGCTCCTCTACGACAACAGCACCAATTTCGTCTATTTCGCCAATTACCAGCAGGACACCGGTATCTACCGCTTTCTCTTCAGCACGGCAGCCATGGTCACCACTGCCGACACTTTAGAAACAGGACGCTGGAGGCCCTTCGCCCTCTCTGGCCCCCATATCGGCCAGCTTTTCTTTTCAGTGAACGAGACGAGGGCCAACGCAGGGAGCATCTACTACGAGAGCGTCAACGACATCACCCTCCCGGCGGTGAATGCCCTCGGCCCATGGACGACATGCACCTCGCCCCTCACCTTTCAATATTCGGGAGGGCTTCTCTACTGGGTGGAAGATCCCGAATTCAATGTGGTGACGGCGGAGTGCGTGGGGAGCACCCAGTGCCGCGTGATGAAATTCAATCCCTCGGGCACCCAGAAGGAATAGAGAAGTCCTTCGCGAATTTTCTGGAAATGCAGCTTCATCGCCGCCCCCATTTAGACTCTCGCGAAAGGGAAGAGATCCCTTACTCGCTCCTTGCCTCGCCTGTCACCAGGAAAATGCTCCGCAACGGCCTCACCGTCCTGGTAAAGGAAGTGTACCCCGCCTCGGTGGTCTGCATTTCCCTCTGGGTCCATGTGGGGTCCTGCCATGAAGATGATCGCGAGGCCGGTATCTCCCACTTCGTAGAGCACATGCTTTTCAAAGGCACCCCTACAAGGCCTCCCGGGCGTATAGCACAGGAGGTCCATTCCCTCGGGGGCTACATCAACGGCTTCACCGCCTATGAGTGCACCTGTTACTGGATTGTGCTCCCGAGCAGGTATTTTAAGACCGCCCTCGAGATCCAGGCCGATGCCTCGAAGCACACCCTTTTTGACGAGGGCGAAATTGCCAAGGAGAGCCAGGTCATCATCGAAGAGATCAGGATGTACGAGGACCGGCCCGAGATGTTCTGTTTTGAAAAGCTCATGGCTGCTGCCTTCAAGGAGCATCGCTACCGTCGCCCCGTTGCAGGGCTTGAATCAGCGGTGGCATCGCTTTCCCGCGATGACCTGGTGAATTATTACCGGAGCCACTACGTGCCCAATAACATGGCATGCGTGGTCGTAGGTGATATCGACACGAAGAGGGCTTTCAACGCCGTAAAGGACGCCTTTGAGGACATGGCGCCCCTCAATGTGCCTGAGAACCCCTCACCGCCCGAGCCTCCACAGTGTGAGGCAAGAGAGGAGCACTACCGCGGCGATATCGGGAGCTCCCATCTCAATATAGGGTTTCATGTGGGAGGTATTTTTGAAGAGGACACCTATGCCCTTGACCTTCTCGCAAGCATTCTGGGCGAAGGGAGGAGCTCGAGGCTTCACCAGGGCCTCAGAGAGAAGCTCGCCCTTGTGAATACCATCGGGGCAAGCATCCTCGCAGAGAGGGATCTCGGCCTCTTTATCGTGGAGGCGACCATGGAGGAGAAGAAAACAGAGGCCACCATTGATGAGCTGTGGAAGCAGATTGCCATGGTGTGCCGCGAAGGTGTCACGGGCCATGAGCTTGCCAAGGCAAAGAACATGGTGGAGAGCTCCTATGTCTTCTCCCAGGAGACCGTCGAGGGCCTCTGCAAGAAACTCGGCTATTATGAGATGCTCGGCGATTACACCCTTGCCGACCGTTATGTCCAGAAGCTCTATGCCGTCTCGAGGGATGACATAAAAAGAGTGGCGGAGCGCTACCTTGTGAAGGAAAACAGCTCCTGCGTTCTCTATGCTCCCCAGGTGAAAGGGGCTCTGCAATGACTGCAAAGATACAATTGGCGACTCCGGATTCAATGAAGATCATGACCCCCTCGGGCAGCACCGTCGTGACGCAGGAGAACCACTCAACACCCATTGTGAGCTTCTGCGTATATTTCCCCGGGGGCGTCATTTACGAGGATCCTTCAAACCAGGGGATTACCTACCTGATGCAGCGCCTTCTGATCAAAGGCACCAGGAAACGTACCGCCGAGGAGATCGCTGGCGAGATAGAGTACCTGGGGGCGACCCTCCATCCCTTTACGGGCAAGGAGGCTTTCGGCGCGTCCATGCAGGCCGTCTCCCGGCATTTTTCCCATGCCCTTGAGCTTTTTGCCGAGTGCCTGATGGACCCCCGGTTTCCCGAGGAGGAGCTTGAAAAGGAAAAAATCAACCTGATCCTGGAGATTGAAAACAAAAAGGATGATATCCTGAGCCACTGCATGGACCTCTGCGAGGAGCGCCTTTTTGATAACAGCCCCTATGGCTTTGATATCATAGGAAAGCCCGGCTCCATCAAGCACATCACCCGCAGGGACGTGGTACAATGGCACCGCAGGTTCTATGCGCCCGGCAGGATGGTCTTCACCCTCGTGGGTGACGTGAAGACCCGCGATGCCATAAAAAAGATTGCCGACGCCTTCAAAGGCTTCAGAACCTACCACGGCTCCCTTGAGAAGCCGCGGATCATGCCCCCTGAGCGCGTGATGAAGCATGTGAGCGAGGAGCGCGACAAGAGGCAGGTTGCCCTCTGCCTGGGCTTTCCCGCCCCGTCCCTTCTCTCCCATGACTATTTCCCCTTCAAGGTCCTTGATTATCTGCTGTCGGGCATGGGGAGCAGGCTCTTTATCACCCTCAGGGACATCGAGGGGCTTGCCTACCTGGTGAGCAGCACCTACACGGCCCGACGCCACTTCGGATGCTTCAAGGCTTACATGCTCACCAGCCTTGAGAAGAAGGACAGGGCTCTCGCAGGCCTTCTCCGTGAGCTCAAGGCCCTCACCGAGGAGGCGCCCTCTCCCGAGGAAGTCGAGAGAGTAAAGCACTACATGATAGGGCTCCATGAGATATCGCTGCAGAGAAAATCCTCCCAGGCATCGCTTCGTGCTTTTTACGAGCTTGCCGGCCTTGGCCATGACTTTGTGGAGCGCTATCCCCGGAGGGTGAGGCGGGTGAAAGGGGAGCAGATAAGGCAGGTGGCGCAGAAGTTCCTCGATACGGAGCGCTTTACCTGTTCGATGATTGCTCCGAAAGGTTGAGAAGCGTCAGGAACTCTTCCATGATGTCGCGGTACTTCGGATCGCTGAGGATGCGCTTGGTGAGCTTCGCTTTCATCTGGGGGTAGCCGGGGTTCTGGATGATGCCCTCGCCGAACTCCTGCTCGAGCGCTGAGGACACCAGCCGGGATGTGGCGTCGGGGAGAAAGTTCTTGGAGTTGGGATCCATTTTCAGGATGTTGTTTTTCGCCGTTTCCAGGAAGCTCTCAAACTTGTCCTTGGGAAGCTGTGTCGCTGCTTCCGGTGACAGAGAGAAGACGTCGTGGGCATCCATGGGCGCCGTCGTCTCCATCTTGGCCTGTTTGAGCTGCTTTTTCTGCTGGAGGTAGAATTCTTCGGTGAGAGGAGCCATTCCGCCGGGCTTGGCCTGCAGGCTGGCCGGATCAATGGGATCCATTTATGAGACCTCCTTGGGCTTTTTCCTCCCCAGTCCTTGAACGGGTCATACCCATGGGGTATAATAGTTCTGGACATGCTGTCTCTTCACCTGCTTGGCATGATCGCCGCGGAGTGCCGGAGTCCCTGGCAAACACAGCGAAAGCCCCGCAGGCTTCTATGGAATATATCACGACGTCATTTTGAAAAGTAAAGGGGCCAAGGCCCGGAAATGCCGTGAAATATGAAAAATTTGTTACAAAGATTATCGAAATGGATCAAAAGTTAACACATTGTTAACATTTTGCTAATAAAACTGTAATATCCGTTAAGTATGATTGAATCAGGAAATCCTTATCATATAAGGGATATTCTCTTATAGGGAGGGTAAGAAACAGATGGATATTTTGAATATCACCCCGCATTTTGAGAAAGCAATGGATGTAGCCGCCTTGAGGCAGCAGGTCATTGCGAACAACATTTCAAACGTCAACACCCCGGGCTTTGCTCCCTCAAAGGTCTGCTTTGAGGACGAGCTCAAGAAGTGTATGACTGCCAAGGAAGACAAGGACGGCTTCCAGGTGGTCTGCGACTTCTCCGACGACGACCTGGGGGTGAAGGGAATGCCCACCGATGAGAGTAAGGTGCAGCCCGCAGTGATGAAGAGCGGCTCCTCGGTGGACATCAACCAGGAGATGGTCGATCTCGCGAAGAACGGCGTGATATTCGAAGCCCTCACGTCGCAGGCTTCAGGAAGGTATTCCGGCTTCAAGTACATCATAGAGAACTTCGGCCGTTAAGTGACAAGGAGAGGAGGAAGACCCCATGGATAATCTTTTCAAGGCGATGGATGTTGCCGCCACCGGGATGTCTGCAGAGCGCTTCAAGCTCGATCTCATCTCGGACAACATTGCGAACGTGAACACCACCAAGACCAAGGACGGGACTCCCTATCTGAGAAAGATGGCAGTGATTACGCCCAAGGATGCCCCCGAGTTCACTCTTCCCTGCGGCCTTGGCGATGACGAGCCCACCGCGCCGGCTTCCGGTGTCGAGGTGGCAGGATTCCAGGTGGACGCCTCTGAGAACGGCCTCAGGTACGTCTACGACCCGAGCCATCCCGACGCGATCAAGGAAGGGAAGTACAAAGGCTACATAGCCATGCCCAATATCAACATCATCACGGAGATGACGGAAATGATGAAGGCCACGAGGGCCTTTGAGGCCAACTCCACCATCATAGAGTCGGCAAAATCAATGGCGATGAAAGCACTCCAGATGGGTAAGGGATAACCATTCTATCGTGAAGGGAGGAGAGAGAGATGTCCGTTCCTTTTGAAGGAATAGCCCCCATAAACACCGCCAGCATGTCTCCCATGTCAACGGGGATGCAGGTCGGAAAATCACTTTTCGCAAAGGAAGAGGAAGGCTCCAAGTTCGAGAACCTTTTCGCCAATTACATGAATACGGCAAACGCGACACTCAATAAGGCCAAGGACCTTGGCGACAAGGTGGCCACCGGCGACCTGGGAAGCATACACAAGCTGTCAGTGGCCGGCATGAAAGCCGAGATAATGCTCAAGCTTACGACACAGATAGCGGCAAAGCTTTCTTCTGCAACGACGACCTTGTTCCAGATGCAGATGTAAAGAGAAACAGGAAAGCAGACCGCCCGATAAAGGCGAATATCTGAAAGAGAGGTGCTTCATATGGCGACGGGAATACAGACAGGGCTTAAGACGGGTTCCGCTCCCCTTCCCACTGGCGCGCGCCCGGGAGGCCCCGGCGGCTCGCCTCTTCAAAAAGCGATGGATATCCTGAACAAGCTTACCCCGCAGCAGAAGATCATAGGCATTGTGGCAATCGTGCTGATCGTGGTGGGTGTTATCTCGTTCTCGGTGTACAGCAAGGCCTCGGCCTTCGTGCCCCTTTACGAGACAAAGCTGTCGCCCACCGACGTGAAGCAGATTACCATGAAGCTCACCGAGATGGGAATAGATTACTCCGTTGCCGAGGGCGGCGTCGAGATCCTCGTCCCCCCCGGAATAAGGAACAAGGCCAAGATGCAGCTTGCAAGCTACGGCCTGCCGCTCCGCCCTCTCAAGACACCCGAAGAGGGAGGCATGACACCCAAAACGGCTGCCGACAAAGAGTATGACCGCCAGATGACTCTTGAGGCCGATCTCACCGAGTCCATACGCCAGATCGAGGGCGTGGCCGATTCGTATGTCAAGATCGTGAAGCCCAACAAGGATTACTTCGGCGACGAGAACAAGCAGACCACCGCCGCGGTGATGGTGAGGCTCCAGCCCGGCGCGCGGCTCACCACAAGCCAGATAAAGGGCATTGTCCATCTCGTGGCCTTCTCTGTCGAGGGGCTTGATCCCAAGAACGTGAAGGTCGTTGACACCAAGGGCTTCATCCTGAACGAGAACCCCACCATTGCCGGCAATGACTCCGATCCCGCCGTGATGACCTCCCAGCAGCAGGACAAGAAGGTGGCCTTCGAGCAGACGCTCCAGCGCAAGGTCCAGGGCCTTCTTGATGACACCCTCGGCCCCAACAAGGCAAAGGTCGTCGTGAACGCCACCCTCGACTTCTCCTCGAGTGAGACGGAGACCTACAAGGTAGGCGGCCCCGGCAACACCTCGGGCGTCGTGAAGGAAAAGGAGAAGATTGACACCGAACTCTTCACTTCATCGCCTGGTGACAAGGCCACCGGCGGCACCCAGATGGCTTTCAAGGGCACCACAGGCGGCGGCGACGGCGCCAATTACAAGAAAGTTGACAAGACCGTCATCTACAAGGCGGATCAGGTGAAGAAGAGGACCGTCACGCCTCCCGGAAGGGTCGAGAGGATCACGGCGAGCGTGATGGTTGACAACCTCAAGCCCGAGCAGGTGGCAAAAATTCAGCAGGTCGTGAAGGACGCCATCGGCATCGACGATGCCCGCGGAGACTCCGTGACGGTGGCAAGCCTTCCTTTCAACCATGCCATATTTGATGACATCCGCCAGGAGATGATGGCCCGCCCCGTTGCGGCATCCAAGGCGCCAAGCCCGGTAAACGCTGCTTATCTGCCCTATATCACGGGCGGATTCATGGTGCTCCTTCTTATCCCCGTGCTTGTCTATATGCTTCGTCAGAGAAGTGTGCAGGTGGAGAAGTCCAAGCTTATCCTTGCCACGGGCCCCGGTGCCACCGCCAGCGATATTTCCGATCTCATAAGCGACAAGGTGGGACGCTCGACGGCCCCGCCCGACACCAAGATCAACACGACGGAGCAGCTGGAGAAACTTGCCAAGGAGAAGCCCACCAAGGTAGCGGAGCTCCTCAAGAGCACGTGGCTTGCTGAAAAAGAGAGGTGATAGTCGATTACCACCTCCAGTCTTTCGGCAAAACAAAAGGCGGCAATACTTCTTGTCTCCCTGCCTCCAGATGTATCGGCGCAGATTTTTAAGGAGTTCGGTCCGGAAGAAGTTCAGGCAATAAGCCTCGAGATATCGAAGCTCCCCCAGATATCGCAGGATATGCGGGCGAAGGTGATTGAGGAGTTCCTCACCACCTCTGACATACCGGGTCTTCGCGAGCAGGCGGCCCAGATGGGAAGTTTCCCCACCCAGGCAGTGCCTGCCGCGGCTACAAGGCGTGTCGGTGGTGGATTCACCACGAGGGACACGAGGGGGGGAGCAAGGCAGCGTCCTCTGGATTTTCTCAGGAACGTGGACCCCAGGCAGCTGCTTGCCCTTGTGAGGAAAGAGCATCCCCAGACCATTGCCCTTGTGCTCTCCCATCTGCAGGCGTCCCAGGCCTCTGCCGTCATCTCGGAGCTTCCTTCCCACATGCAGACCGAGGTGGCGCGGCGGCTTGCCGAGATAGGGAGGATCGCCCCTGAAGTGATCCAGGAGGTGGAGAAGGTGCTGGAGAGCCGCCTCTACTCCATCGTGGAGGGAGAGGCCTTCGGTGATGCTGACGGGAAAGAGGCCCTCGTGGAGATCCTGAGCCAGTCTGACCGCTCCACCGAGGAGAAGATCATCACGGGCCTCACCAAGAAGAGCCCGCACCTTGCGAGCGACATTAAAAACAAGCTCTGCGATTTCGAGGATCTCAACAACATAGACGACAACTCGCTCCAGCAGGTCCTCCGCCTCACCGATATAAGGGATCTTGTGCTGGCCCTCAAGGGTGCCAACAGGGAGCTTTCAGAAAGGATATATAACTGCATGACGCCGGAAGTGTCCAAGGCCCTCCGCGACGACGTGGATTCCCTGGGCTCGGTGCCCTGGGAGGAAATCAAGGCGGCGCAGCAGCAGATCCGCAATATCCTGCGGGGGCTTGTGACCCTCGGCAAGGTGAAATTCCGCTAGCTTTTTGAGGTACAATGCGATGAGGTGAACCAGGTGGGTCTTATCAAGCAACACAAGATAACCACCGAGGGAGCCGCCGACAAGGCCCCCCCTTCCGGCTTATCCCCAGCGAAATCAGGCATTCTCAAGGGAGGGACTTACTCAACCTTTACTCCCCCCGGCGTTGCCGATGACGCTTCTTCAGCATCGCCTGCCGGCATCGAGGAGCCCAAGCCCGCCGTTGCCCAGCCCCAGGCGCCGCAGAAGGCCAGGGAGCCTGTCAAGGACGAGGAAGCCACGCCCCTTATCGAGGAGGCACCCGTGGAGCCTCCCCCGCCGCCTCCGCCCCAGCCCCAGATGGATAAGATCATCATCGAGGAGGCCGAGAAAAAGGCCGAGGAGATCATCAAGAAGGCCCGTGCTGAGGCAAAGAAGCTCATCGAGGAGACAAAGCTTTACAGCCAGTCGGCCTTCTCGCAGGCCGAGCGCGACGGCCTCCAGAAGGGGAAGGAAGACGGCTTTGAAGCGGGGCGCGAGGAGATGAGCAACCTCATCAGGGAGGCAAAGAATGTCCTGGAGCAGGCCATGAAGGAGCGTGAGCTTCTCCTTCGCTCCATTGAGCCCGAAGTGGCCAAGCTCGCCATAAGGATAGCCGAGAAGATCATCAAGTTGCAGCTTGAGACAGACCCCGAGATCGTGGTGAGCATGATCCGGGCTGCCCTCGAGACGGTGAAGCAGCGTGACGAAGTGATTATCAAGGTGAACCAGGAGGATTACGAGTACGCCAAGGGCAAGAAAGACATCTTTGCCTGCATGGTGGAAGGCCTGAAGACCCTTGACATAATCGTCGATCCCGGCGTGGACCGCGGCGGCTGCATCATCGAGACCAACCTGGGGAACGCCGATGCAAGGATTGTCACGCAGATCCATACCCTTGAGCTTGCCTTTGAAAAGGTGGAAAAGGACAAGAACGATGCAGCAGCTGGACCAGTTCAAAATTGATTTCGCGCCTTATTACAATGCGCTCGACACGACGCCCCTCGTGAAGATGCACGGGAAGGTGACGCAGGTCATCGGCCTCACCATCGAGTCAGAGGGGCCCCAGGTGCAGGTCGGTGAGCTCTGCCATATTTTCAAAAAGGGGACTCTTGACCCGGTAAGGTCTGAAGTGGTGGGATTCAAGGCCAATAAGGTCCTTCTGATGCCCATCGACGACATGGCCGGCATCGGCCCCGGCTGCGAGGTGAGGGCCACGGGGCGCTCCCTCACCGTCAAGGTGGGACCCAAGCTCCTGGGGCGCATTCTGGACGGCCTGGGGAACCCCATCGACAGTAAGGGGCCCATTGAGTATGAAGAGGAGTACTCAATCTACAACAACCCGCCAAATCCCTTCACGAGACCCTCTATCAAAGACCCTCTCTCCCTGGGAGTGAGGGCCATTGACTCACTTCTCACCTTCGGCAAGGGCCAGCGTGTCGGTATCTTTGCAGGCTCCGGCGTGGGAAAGTCCACAACCCTCGGCATGATTGCAAGAAACACCACCGCCGATATCAACGTGCTCGCCCTTGTGGGTGAGCGCGGAAGAGAGCTCCGCGACTTTATTGAGAAAGACCTGGGTGAGAAGGGCCTCGCGCGCTCCGTCGTCGTGGTGGCCACTTCAGACCTGCCGGCACTTGTCCGTATGAAGGGAGCCTTCGTGGGGACCACCGTAGCCGAGTATTTCCGCGACAAAGGGCGCGACGTGATGCTGATGATGGACTCCGTGACACGCTTTGCCATGGCGCAGCGCGAGGTCGGTCTCGCAATCGGCGAGCCTCCCGCCACGAAGGGCTACACGCCCTCGGTGTTTGCCCTCCTGCCGAAGCTCCTTGAGCGGACAGGCACCTCGAAGGACGGGTCCATTACGGCAATCTACACGGTCCTCGTCGAAGGCGACGACATGAATGAGCCCATCGCCGACACGGTGCGCTCCATCCTGGACGGCCACATCGTGCTCTCCAGGAAAATTGCCCATGAGAACAGATATCCCGCCATTGACGTGCTGCAGAGCGTATCCCGTCTTTTCACGGCCGTTGCGAAGAAGGATCACCGGGAAGCGGCGGGGAGGCTCCGCGATGTGCTTTCCACTTACAAGGATAATGAGGATCTCATCAATATCGGCGCTTACAAGGACGGCTCAAATCCCAAGGTGGACTACGCAAAAGCCATGATAGACAGGGTGTATGCGTTCCTGAAGCAGGGAGTTGATGAGCCTGCGAATTACGAAGACACCATCAACACGATGAAGCACCTGATGGGCGTGGAGTAAAGGAGGAGATCTCTCAGATATGGGGAGAAAAAGGTTCAGGTTCAAGCTCCAGAGCGTGCTGGAGATCAAGGTGAAAATGGAGGACGAGGAAAAGAAAAAGCTCGCCGACCTCGTGCAGCTCCAGGCCCGTGAGGAGCAGGTCCTCCAGCACCTCCAGCACACAAGGCAGCAGAGAATACTGGAATTCAAGGAGAAGCAGGGCACGGGGGGAATCGACGTGACGGAGCTCCAGATGTACGCTTACACCATCGAGAAGCTCAAGAACGACATCATCAACCAGCAGCTCCGCCTGAGGGAGATTGCCATCAAGGTCGAGGAGCAGCGCCAGGCCCTCATCAAGGCCACGCAGGAGAAGAAGATATATGAGAAGCTCAAGGAAAAGCAGCAGCAGGTCTTCACCGACGAGGAGGAATACGAGGAGAAAAAGCTCATTGACGAGCTTGCGACGATAAAATTTGCCCGTGAGAAGATATGAAGATGAGCGTGTCACCTAGAAAGGAGGATGACTATGTCAATCTATGAACGGATGTCATCGATCAATCTGAGGATGCAGGCAATTCAGTCCCATTTCGGCACCATGAACCTGAACTCCGTGCCGAACCTGGGAGGCGTGGGGAATCTCCAGGGAGGGCCGCCCTGCCTGAATCCCCCCTCAACGCTCACTTTTGAGCAGATCCTGGCCTCAAAGATGGGGGGTACTGCCGGGTGCACCGGGCCTTCACAGGCGCCTTACAGCGGCTCCGAGAAGGATTTTGAAGGCATCGTGAAGGACGCTTCCTCGCAGTTTGGCGTCGATGAGGACCTCATAAGGGCCGTCATCCGCCAGGAGTCGGGCTTCAACCCTGGCGTACGCTCCAAGGCGGGTGCCATGGGGCTCATGCAGCTCATGCCCGAGACGGCGAAGGATCTGGGCGTCGCCAATGCGATGGACGCGAGGGAGAACGTCTTCGGCGGTGTCAAGTACCTGAAGCAGCTGCTGGACCGTTATGACGGCAATACGACCAAGGCGCTCGCCGCTTACAACGCGGGGCCGGGGAATGTTGACCACTACGGCGGCGTGCCTCCCTTCCAGGAGACGCAGCATTATGTCGAGAACATTCTCTCCATGTACGGGGAGTATAAGAAGAAGAGCTAAGGGCCTTCACGCATGAAGCCCATTCAAAAGATGAGGAGGAACGGCGATGGATAACAACATGATCGGCTCAATCCACAATACAAAGGCGCGGGAGGCCAAAGGCAAGACCCGTGACGGGGGAACCGACGAGGACGTGGAGCTTTTCTCGCAGCTTCTCGAGGAGCGCACGCAGAAGATTGACCGCGACGTCAAGGAGCCCTCGCAGGAGGAGATATATTCCGACAAGCGCGAGAAGGAGAAGGCCGATGCCAGCGAGGAGCTGAAAAAAGCCCAGGGGAAAGCGGGGAAGCTCTCCGCTTCGAAGGAGGCCCTCTACCACCTGGCGTCAACGGACCGCTCGACCCTCTCGCTCTCCCAGAAGAGTGCCATGGGCCTCTCTTCCGAGGGGCTGCCCAAGGGGATGGCAGCCGACGAGTTCAGCAGCCTGATGTCCTCCCGGCATATGAAGATGGATGACCTCTCCCCCTCGGACCGCGCCTCCCTTGCCTCCAAGGGCTCCAGGGGCGAGGTGGAGAAATTCCTTGACACCCTTGTGAAGGAAAAGGGGAAGGTTTCCCGCGAGGGGGCAAAGACGGGCGCTCCAGGAGCCCCTGTCACTCAGGAGGGCCCGAGAGAGGCCACTGAGGCCGGCACCGGGGTTGCCGCGAAAACGGAGGAATCAGATGCCGCCGAGCGGAGCGTGAAGCGCGAAGAGGTGATAAAGCAGATCATCGAGCATGTCGAGCTCAGGAATATAGGGAACAGGACAGAGCTCACCATCAAGATGAACCCCCAGTTCCTGGGCGCTCTCAGGCTCAAGCTCTCGCTTGACGGCGAGAAGGTCTCGGCGGAGTTTCACACCGAGTCCAAGCTCGTGCGCCAGGCCCTCGAGGAGTCCCAGGAGGAGCTCACGGGGGCCCTCGAAAAGAACGGGATCAAGGTGGGGAAAGTGAAGATCAATCTCGTGGAAGAGCTTTCCTGAGAGGGAGTGAGAGTTTACAATCTGGATACAAAGTGTTAACATTTTGGCAATATGGGACTGATACAATAAAAATGGCACCACTGAGCGATTTCAGTCGCAAAAGAGAGGAAAACGAAAAGAAATATTTGATGATAACGGAATTCACAAGGGGGTGAAACGGGGATGGCAGCCCCGCGGCAGAGAAAAAAGCATGACTTCAGAAGGAGGAGCATACCATGTTTGACATGAACAACCAGGCCAGCAATATCATGAACAACCAGCAGATGATGAATACCTATTTCAACAATCTGCAGAACCAGTTCACCCCCGGCTTCAAGGCCGAGGCCGTCAATTTCAACGATCTGATGGGATCCACCGGGAGCTCGGGCAAGGCCAAGAAGAAACAGAACAGCATCATCTTTACCCAGGGCGCCATCTCCCAGACAGGCCGCATGTATGACCTCGCCATCAACGGGAGCGGTTTCTTCAACCTGTCTGACGGCGTGAACACCCATTTCAGCCGCGACGGCCGCTTCGTGCCCTCGGCAGAGGGCAAGCTTGTCCACGAGGCTTCAGGAATGAAAGCGAAAGCCTTCAAGCTCGATGCCCAGGGGAATATCTCGGGCGGCCTCACCGACATCGACATGAGCCTTGACCCCGCCACGCAGAAGTTCATGGGCCAGTACGACAACTTCAGCTTTGACAGCTCGGGCAAGATGTACGGCGAGCGCACCATCAGCGATCCCGTCACGGGCCAGCAGGTGAAGGAGACAGTGCCCATCTACCAGATGGCCCTCTCAAGCTTCGCCAACCCTTCGGGCCTTACCCGCTCCGGCACCACCACCTTCTCCGAGTCGGAGACCTCCGGCAAGGCCGTGCAGGGCGTGTCGGGCCAGGGAGCCCTGGGACAGGTGGTACCGAACAGCGTCGAGCTTGCCAATGTGGATTATGCCCAGCAGGCAGCGGCGATCGGTATGGCCAAGATCAATTACAACGCCAATTTCGCCGCTTTCAGGGCGATGGACAAACTGCTGGAACAGGCCATCCAGCTTGTGAAATAAGGGGTCGGCGCTTCTTTTCTCTCAATGGACAAATGGGACAAACTGTGGTATAATAGCACGATAAAAGCGAGATACGGTCCCATGCGGCCGAGAGGAGGAACGCCTCTTGCGAGACAAGGATCCGGCCTCCTTTGATGACGTCATGCGCGCCACAGGGGGGGCCTCCAGGCCAGGGCAGTACGGGAAGGCAGACCGTTACGATTTTAAAAAAGGTGAGAAGCTCACCAATGACCAGGAGCGGTTTGCCAAGCAGATATTTGGAACCTTTGCGGAAAACATGATGATTCACCTGGGCACGCTCCTTCAGGCCCGTGTCCAGGTTGAGCTTGTAAGTGTCAGGCAGAGAAATTACCAGTCCTTTATCAATTCCCTGCCCGATCCGACGGCGATTTACGTGTTCAGGATAGATCCTGAGACACGGGGACTCCTGTGCCTTGATTTCTCCCTGAGCTTTGCCCTTTTAGACAGGCTCATGGGGGGAAGAGGCGTCCCCCTCGAGGAGGTGCGCTCCTTTACTGACCTTGAAAAGGCGGTGATACTGAAGCCTATCTCCAAGATACTCGAGGGCTACACGGCAGCATGGAAGGATGTGAGGGAGTTTATCCCGCAGTTCCTGGAGATGGACTTTAACCCCATGGCAGTCCATATCGTGACGCCCAGCGAAATGATGGTGGTGATCAGCTTCCAGGCCTATATCGCCCAGGCAAGGGGGGCCATCGATCTCTGCGTCCCCTTCCGCCACCTCAAGGACAGCATTCCCCGTTCCAGCTTTGATGAGTTCCTTATATCCAAGCCCACCACCACGACGCAGGCTTCCTCCCCCTCGGTGACACCCATCTTCGCCCGGGGAATCGAGGCGGCGAAAGTCCCCGTCGTAGTGGAACTCGGAAAGGCCGAGCTCATGTTCCAGGATCTCCTCTACCTGGAGGTGGGGGACTGCATCAAGCTCGACGTGGAGGTCACTTCGCCCCTCAAGGTGAAGATCAACGAGAAAACAAAGTTTCTTGGCCGTCCCGGCACGAAGGACAACAGGATGTCAGTGCAGATAACCAAAGTTGTTGGCGAAGGAGATGAAGAATTTGAGTAGCGAGGGCGTATATGGGAAAAACGGCGGCCAGCCGACAGTGCGGTCAGTGCAGTTCGGGCAGATTGAGGGAGGGGGCGCCCCGGGCGGGGCACCGAGCAGCATCGACCTCCTCAAGGATGTGCCTCTCGTGGTGCAGGCCGAGCTGGGCAGAACCAAGATGCTCGTGAAGGAGATCCTGAAGCTCGGCGTCAACTCGGTGATAGAGCTTGAAAAGGAGGCGGGCGAGCCTGTCGATGTCCTTGTCAATAACAAGATGATTGCCCGCGGCGAGGTCGTTGAGATTGACGGAAACTTCGGCGTGAGGATCACCGAGATCCTTAACCGGTAGCAGGAGCGTTCCCTGCCTATTCCAATGAAGTGTGAGGTGCCTTGAAGAGCCAGATGATGAGCCATCGCGCCTTTGTCCTCCACTGGGCTGTTGCAGTGGCCCTGGTGCTGCTTTCCTTTACCTTTGCCCTCGCCTCATCGCCGACGCAGGAAGCGGCCGGTCCCTCACCCCAGGCTCCCGTATCATCGCTCCCGGCAGCCTCGCCGGAGACTCCCTCCGCAGAGCCCTCCTCGCCCCATGCGACTCCCTCCGGAGAGGCAACCGAAGTGAACTGGCTCGACGAGGCCGAGAAAGGGACACCCCGCGACAGGGAGATCCAGGGAAGCTTCTACCACAGGATAGGGCTCACCATTTTCGCCCTCGTCGTCGTGAGCATCGTCATCTATCTCTTTCTGCGCCTTGTTTCCATGAGAAGAATATCTATCCCCTCGATAGGGATCCAGACAAAGATGATCAAGGTGGTGGAGCGCCACCTGCTGCAGCCCCAGAAGGCCCTTTACCTTGTGGATGTGGCGGGCAAGTTCGTGCTCATCGCCGTCACCGATAACCAGGTGGAATACCTGACGGACCTGGAGCCGTCAATGGTGAGTGAGCGGCAGAAGGAGATCGAAAGGGACGCGGCGCAGCCGCCCGCGGGGAATTTTGTGCTCCCCCCGGCTCTTTCCTTTCTCAACAAGCTGATGCTTGACAAGAAAAACAAGGAAGAGGCGTCTTAGAATGCGAGGTGAAGGCAATGGCTGGTAACAGAACCACAAGGAGCAGGCTTCTCCTTGGAATCTCCCTGTGCCTCATGGCCGGCTTTCTCATGGTGAAAGCCCAGGAGGCTCAAGGAGCCCCCATGCCCGAGATAAAGCTCCCCGACATCACCATCGGGTCCGCCAAGACCACCGACCCCGACTCAATGATACTTCCTTTCCAGATGCTCCTCCTTATGACGCTCCTTTCGCTTGCGCCTTACATTCTTGTGATGACCACGTCTTTTATCAGGGTGACCATGGTGCTCTCCTTCCTGAGGACGGCAATGGGAACGCAGCAGGTGCCTCCCACGCAGGTCCTCATGGGTCTTGCCCTTTTCATCACCTTCTATATCATGGCGCCTGTGGGCCAGGAGATCAACGAGAAGGCCGTCAAGCCCTTCAGCAAGAAGGAGATAAGCTGGAATGAGTTCATAGACAAGGCGTCAACACCCTTGAAGAAATTCATGCTCCGCAACTGCCGGGACAAGGACCTTGTGCTTTTCGTGAAGATGGCGCGCATCAAGAAGCTCAAGAACAAGGAGGCCACGCCTCTCTGGGTCCTTATCCCCGCCTTTGTGCTCTCAGAGATCAAGACCTCCTTTGAGATTGGCTTTCTCATCTACCTGCCCTTTCTTGTCGTGGATATGGTAGTGTCATGCATCCTCATGGCCATGGGTATGTTCATGCTCTCGCCCATGTCCATCAGTATGCCATTCAAGCTGCTGCTCTTCGTGCTCATCGATGGGTGGGATCTCGTAGTGGAAGGGTTATTGCGAAGTTTCAAATAAAAGTGTATCATGAAAGCAGGAGCTGCCACTTCTGCAGCAAGGAGGGATGGGATGACCGAAGATTTTGTGCTTCACATCACGAGCAGAGCCCTTTATCTCACGCTGCTCCTCTCGGCGCCTATGCTTCTGGCCGCCCTCGGGACGGGCCTTGTAATCAGCATCCTGCAGGCGACGACGCAGATCCAGGAGCAGACCATCTCCTTTGTACCCAAGATTGTCGCCACCTTCGCGGCCGTGGTGATATGCGCCACGTGGATATCGTCAATGATTTCGTCCTTTGCCATTGAGATTTTCAGCGGGTTTCCCGCCATTATAAATAATCAGTAGCTCTACAAAATACTGTCGGGTGGTGGAGATGGATTCATCTACACGGGAAATATTAACGCTCTTCGCCCTCTGGCTCTTCGCCCTGGTGAGGTTCGTCGGCTTCTTCGTGCAGGCGCCCATCTGGGGCAGCCATCACTTTGACAAGAAGGTGCTTGTCGCCGCCGCCGCCGCCATGACCATCATCGTGTTCCCGGAGCTCCCGGTGCCCGAGTACTTTGATTTCAACGTCTTCCCCTTCATGCTCATGCTGGTCACGCAGCTTGTCGTGGGGATTGTCATAGGCTTCGCCTCCTTCATGATAATGGCTGCCGCCCAGTTCGGCGGCGAGCTGCTGGATACGCAGATGGGTCTCTCGGTGGCAGCGAGCTTTGACCCTGCAAGCGGAAGCTCGGTGAACATGATGCGCCGCATGAAGTTCTACCTTGCCATGATCATCTATCTCTGCCTTGACGGCCACCACTTTCTGATAAGGGCCATGTTCAAGAGCTTTGAGCTCGTGCCCGTCACGGGGTGCAACTTCAGCAGGGATCTGATAACGCAGCTCGTGAAGATGACGGGGCAGATTTTCTACCTTGGGATACAGATAGCGGCGCCGTCGCTCGCGGCCCTTTTCATCACCCAGATAGGCCTGGGCCTCCTGGCCCGCGTGGCGCCCCAGATGAACGTCTTCATGCTCTCCTTCCCGCTCAACATCGCCGTAGGGCTTACGCTCATATGCGCGTCGCTCTATATCCTTATCAAGACGTACCAGATTTTCTTCATGATGGACAACGAGTGGGTCATGAATACCGTGAAGGTCATGGTGCCAAAATGATCCCATAAAGGGGGAGATCTCATGGGCGAAGACAGTGATAAAACTGAAGAGCCGACTGAGCACAAGCTTCAGGAGGCAAAGAAAAAGGGCCAGGTTTTTAAGAGCCAGGACATCACTTCCACCCTGCTTCTGCTGGTGACGGCAGCGATCCTTGGCTCCATGGGCGCCAAGCTTTTCTGGTCCCTCGGCGATTATATGAGATGGGTCTGGAGCATTATCCCCACGATCCCTCAGAATCCCATCAACGAGAGGAACAATTTCGCCGACGGCCTGCAGCTCCTTATCGTCTTCTTCAAGAACCTGACCCCTCTCTTCGCCGCCGCCTTTGTAGTGGCCATCTTCGGGAACCTCGCGCAGGTCAAGTTCATTTTCTCCACCGAGCCCCTCCAGCCCAAGCTCTCAAAGATAAGCCCCATCGAGGGCTTCAAGAAGATATTCTCCGTAAAGAGTCTCATCGAGATGTTCAAACAGATAGCGAAGCTGGTCGTTATCGGCTATATAGTCTACAAGATTGTGAAATCGGAGATCATGAACCTCTCGATGGCCATCCAGTGGGATATCTACCAGACCACCACGTTCCTGAAGTCTGTCGTGAAGCGCATCATCATGAACGTCCTCGTGGGCATGACGGCCCTCTCCATCATCGACTACATTATCCAGCGGCAGCAGTTCATGAAGCAGATGAAGATGTCCATCCAGGAGCTCAAGGACGAGTATAAGGACACTGAAGGAAACCCCCAGGTCAAGGGCAAGATGAAGCAGCTCATGCGCCAGGCCTCCATGGGAAGGATGATGGGTGATGCCGCCGGCGCCTCGGCGGTGATTACCAACCCCACCCACCTTGCAGTGGCGGTAAGGTACCGCCAGGGCGAGGACAAGGCGCCCGTCGTGGTGGCAAAGGGCGAGCGCCTCATTGCCGTGCAGATCAAGGTGATTGCAGAGGAAAACGAGATACCCATCGTAGAGAACGTGGAGCTTGCGAGAGCCCTTTTCGGCGCCTGCGAGGTGGGCTCGGGCATCCCCCCCGAGCTTTACAAGGCGACGGCCGAGGTGCTGGCATACGTGTTCAAGCTCAAGAAGAAGCGCGAGATGAAGAAGAAGATGGCCCGCAGGGCATCGAGGCGTGCAGGCTAGCGGCACCGCCATAGTGAGAAAAAGCTCTCTCTACAAAGCTGGACCACAGGAGGAAGAAGCCTTATGGGATTAACTGATGCGCCAGGCATGAAACTCATCAAGCATTCCGATATCGGCATCGCCGTTGTCGTCGTGGGCATCGTGATGATGCTCATCATTCCCCTGCCTGCGGAAATCCTGGACATTCTCCTGGTGATCAATGTCTGTTTCTCCGTCATCATCATCCTTATCTCCATTTACATTGCAAACCCCCTGGAATTTGCCGTCTTTCCCACGATGCTTCTTGTGGCCACCCTGTATCGCCTGGCGCTTGACGTGTCAGCCACCCGTATGATCCTTCTCCATGGTGATGTGAAAAATGCCGAGGGGGTGCCTATCGGTGCCGGTGAAGTGATTCCCGCCTTCGGGCAGGTCGTCGTGGGAGGCAACCTTGTCGTGGGCTTCATCATGTTCATCATTCTCATCATCATCCAGTTCATGGTTATCACAAGCGGCGCCGAGCGTATCGCCCAGGTGGCCGCGAGGTTCACCCTCGACGCCATGCCGGGCAAGCAGATGGCCATCGACGCCGATCTTCACTCGGGCCTCATCGATGCCGAGGGAGCCAAGAAAAGGCGCAAGGAGATTGAAAAGGAAGCGGATTTCTACGGGGCCATGGATGGCGCCGGCAAGTTTGTGAAAGGTGATGCCATGGCGGCCGTGGTGATCATGATCGTGAACATCGTCGGAGGCCTCCTCATCGGCGTGGTGCAGAAGCACATGAAGGCCGGTGACGCCGTGAGCACCTATGCCATCCTCTCCATAGGAAACGGCCTGGTGACCACCCTTCCCGCCTTCCTGATGTCCACTTCAATGGGTATGGTCGTCTCCCGCGCCGCCTCGGAAGCGAACCTCGGTGAGGATGTCGTGAAACAGGTCACGGCGCAGCCCAAGGCCCTCAACATCGCCGCGGTCTTCATGGCCATCCTGGGGTTTCTGGGCATGGTCGGCCTTTTCGCCCTGCCCCAGATTCCCTTTTTCATACTCGCCGTGGTGCTTTATATCCTTGCCAGATATATTGAGAAGGGCAACAAGAAGGTGGAGATCCAGACGGCGCAGGTGCAGCAGGAGAGCAAGAAGGAGGCCACCAAGAAGCCCGAGAGCGTCGTGCAGCTCATGCAGGTTGATCCCATCTCGCTGGAGGTGGGCCGCGGCCTCCTCTCCCTCGTTGATCCCAACCAGGGCGCAAAGCTTCTGGAGCGCGTCACCTCCATCCGCCGCCACGTGGCTCTCGAGCTCGGCATAGTCGTGCCCGGCGTCCGCTTCAGGGACAACCTGCAGCTCAAGCCCAATGCCTACGTGGTGAAGATCAAGGAGATCGAGGTGGCCACCGGCGAGGTCATGGTGAACCAGTTCCTGGCCATCGGCCCCGAGGACAAGCTGAAGAACCTGAGAGGCACGAAGACGGTCGATCCCACCTACGGAATGCCCGGCGTGTGGATCTCTCCCGAGCAGCGCGGAGACGCCGAGCGCCTGGGGTGCATGATCTTCGACCCCGTGTCGGTGATCGCCACGCAGCTCACCGAGGTGGTGAGGGCCCATGCATCAGACCTCCTGGGCCGCCAGGAAGTCCAGGCCCTGGTGGACACCATCAAGAAGACCCACCCTGCCGTCGTCAAGGAGCTTGTGCCTGATCAGCTCTCCCTCGGCGAGGTGCAGAAGGTCCTCCAGAACCTCGTGCGCGAGCGCGTCTCGGTCCGCGACCTCGTGACCATCCTTGAGACCCTGGCCGACAACGTCCACATGTCCAAAGACCCCGAGGTGCTCACCGAGTGCGTCCGCGTGGCCCTCTCACGCGTCATCTGCAAGGAGTACATGAACAATGAAGGGGTCATCAACGTGATCACCCTCGATCCCCAGATTGAGCAGCTTATCGCCCAGTCGATCCAGCGCACCGAGATGGGCTCCTTCCTGGCCCTCGATCCCAACATGGGCCAGGAGATTCTGATGTCCATCGGGCAGGAGGTGGGCAAGCTCCAGGAGCGCGGCCTCCAGCCCATCATTCTCTGCGCTCCCCAGATCAGGCCTGCCCTCAAGAGGCTCACGGACCGCTCTTTCCCCAACCTTGTGGTCCTCTCGTGGAACGAGATAGCTCCGAAGGTGAATGTGAACTCCGTGGGTATGGTCTCCCTCGGCTAGAGGCCTTTCTGCGGGAATTCCCGGATCTCATGGCAGAGAAAAAGGAATTGCGATGAAGAGAGAGAATTCTTTATGAAAATCGGGTAATGTCCAGGGTGAGGGCGTATTTTTTACGGAGGTGATAGCATGGAGACACATATTGGTCTCACTCCCGAGGAAATGATTTACATGTTCAACAGGATGTACCTCGATGTCTGGGAAAAGTCCAAGGAGAAGATCAACTGGGATGAGGACGGCCGCGTATCCCAGAAAACCCTCATGGAGGTCCTGGAAGTGGTGATAACGGCTGCCCGCGACGGCGCCATCATCACCATGTATGAGAACAACGAGAAGATACACCACGATCTGCAGCAGATGGGGCTTGTCGCCGGCGCTCCTGCAGCGGAACAGGGCTTCTGAGGCTTCCTCTCTCGCAAGACGATAAAGAACTGCAGGAAAGGACATATATTTCCTGTAGTTTTTTATTTCTCTGATGCGCCGCGGTAGATTCCAGAGTACATGGCCCGCTGTTTTTGCCGTTTTTTGTGTTCTCTTGACGCGAACACATGGTACAAATCCTTTCTCTGCATGGATGTTAACATTATTTTAAAGATATCTTAACATGATTTTAACAAAAGGCGCTTTACATTTCTCAGAGGAAATGGCATAATAAAGATAAGAAAAATACTAACCTACAGGAGGTGCTCGTATGTTCGGAGGAGTAGGCGGAGGTGGATCCTCTAGTATGATGACCATGGCTCAGATGCAGCAGACCGACTCGCTGCAGGGTGAGCAGACCGCCATGCAGATGGCTGCTGAGAAGCAGAAGCATGAATGGACCAAGTGGAAGATTCTGCAGGATACGCAGACCAAGATCTATGAAATCCAGCAGGATGTGACGCTCAACAGGGCCAAGACGCAGGACAAGATGTTCAACAAGTGGGATGAATACATAAAGGGTTAAAAAGTCGGCTCTCGAAGGGGCGTGGCGACACGCCCCTTTTGATTTGTACCGAAGGCGCCATCAAGCGCCTTTTTTTACGTGCGCCCGGTCATCGTTCCGAGAGGGAAAGAGCGCACTCCCGCTGAAATGAGAGGAAAAACAAGCTGCACCCTCAGGGGGAACTTATTTATTCAGCGTTTCAAGGAGGAGTACCGCAGCGACCAGGTGATCGTGACCAGGTTTCTCCGCGAGGGCGCTATCCTGAAAGGGATTCACGATCCCCACGTGGTCCATGTGGAAGAGGTGGGCGGCGACGGCAGGGCCCTGAACTTTTATATCCAGATGGAGCTTCTCAATGGAATACCTTTGAGGAAGGCCATAGATGAGAAACAGCTCCCGCAGGAGTGGGAGCGCTCGTAAAGACTCTCGAAGGCCATTCAGGCCCTGTGGCGGCGATAGCGCTCTCCCCTGATGAGAAGGAGCTTGCCTCGGGAGGCTTTGACACCATGATCCATATATGGGATCCTGCCTCAGGCCGGAAAGTGAGATCCATGCCCGGGTGCCTGAACGGTGTTTTCCGTCTTGCCTTCTCGCCCTGCGGGAGCTATCTCGTCTCGGGGAGCGGCGACAGGCTCCTGCGCATATGGGAGCATGCCACCGGCAGGGAGCTCAGGAGACTCCTTGGCCACATGGGCATAATCCACTCCCTGGTCATGCTCCATGATTTCAGCTTCATGATCTCAGCGGCTTCCGGTGACAAGACGCCGCTCAGGGTCTGGAGCAAAATGGCGCCGAAGGAGGAAAGCCCGGAGCTCCGCGCGAAGCTCCAGGCCACCGTCACTGGAAGGCTGCCGGAGAGAGAGGAAGGCGGGCCAGATCCTTCCTGGAGTGAATGGGGAAGTCTTGGTGCTATGCCCTATCCTTCGAAAGAGGTGATAGGCCCTGTGGCCATGCCCTGTGGCAGCCACCTGGCGGTCTCAGACGCCGCAGGGGTAGTGCGGATTTATGGCGGTGATCCCATGGCGGAGCTGCGCTCCTTTGATGGGAGGGAAGGCCCATCCTCTCTCCAGGTGCAGGCCATGGCGCTCTCCCCTGACGGCAGGACCCTGGCGCTTGCCTGCCAGAACGCCTTTACCGGCGACGGTGCATTTCTTCTCTCGGCAGGAAATGATGGCACGGTGCGCTTCCTCGAAGGAGAAACCGGCAGGGAGGTGAGGCTCCTTGATCTCTCATCCCAGAGAATCCTTGCCCTGGCCCTCTCCCACACTTTTCTTCTCGCCGGCGGCGGGGAGAAGGTCATATGGGTGATTGATCCTGTAAGCGGCAAGGTGGTGAGGCGCCTCGAGGGCCATGGCAGCGATGTCTCGGCCCTGGCTTTCTCGCAATGCGGCCGCTGGTGCCTCTCGGGAGGCTATGATACCGTGGCATGCGTGTGGGAGACTGCCACAGGAGCCCGCCTGAGGGATCTCCGCGGTCACAGCGGGTGGGTGAACTCCATTACAATGAGTGCCGATGGAAAGCATGTGATCACCGGAAGCAGCGACAAGATGGTAAGGGTCTGGGATTTTGAGAGCGGCAGGGAGCTCAGGAGGTGTGTGGGCCACACCGGCGCCGTCATGGCCATACCCTTGACGGCCGATAACAGATGCATCGTATCGGGAGGGCAGGCCATAAGCGGCGACGCGTACCTTCGGGTATGGCGGTGAGAAATTTATTTTTCCCGGAAGGAATTTCTCTGCTCTGCGCGAATTATAGTCAAAATCTGGGAAACCACTATTCCTACAAGGTTTGAGACGAAAGCTTCAATGAGGGGAGGTGACCGCCACCAAGGAAAAATCGTGTTATTTTGGATAAGAAAGGAGTTTGAAAGGTGACAAAAAGATTTACGGCGATAGCGCTTCTTGCAGTCTGTGCCTTTATCGTCATGTTTGCCGGGCAGGCATGGGCCCAGGACGAGAAGCTCTTCCACACACCAGCGGACACACACCGCTATAATGTGTACCACTATCCCACGGGTCAGAGCTATTTCTACCTTCCTCACGAGTTTGAGACCAAGTTTGACAGCAACAACGGGAAATTCTTCCAGATCGAGTACAACGAGTTCTTCTGCGACCCCCTCATCAACCTTGAAATTTACTTCTATACTCCCAACAATACCCTTTTCGGGAAGGTGAGAGTGCGCCAGGCTTACAAGTCATTCTGCGTGCCTCACACCAACAATACGCTTCTTTACGACAACATCAAGGTGAAGATCAGGAATTACTCAGGTCACAACAAGGATTTCAAATTCGTCATATTTGATCCCAAGGAACCCGTCAAGGGCGTACCTATACCGCCCGCCAAGGACTGCTAAGCAGCAGAAAAATAGGAAAAGCGATAAAGGGCTTACCACAACGAGGAAAGGTAGGTCCTTTTCCTTTTGTTCAGAGTGTTACGAGGCCCTCGCGGGCGAGCCTTGCGAGGGCTTTCATCACACCTATGGTCACATGGTGGAATGAAAGCCCCCCCTGGAGATAGGCGGCATAGGGCTCCCTGAGGGGGCCGTCGCAGGAGAGCTCTATCGATGAGCCCTGTATGAAGGTTCCCCCTGCCATGATGATGGGGTCCCGGTATCCCGGCATGCTCACCGCCTCGGGTAAGGCAAAGTGGTCAACGGGTGAGCTTTCCTGGATGCCCCTGCAGAAGGTCTTGAGAGCCTCAGGGGTTCCCAGGCCGATGGCCTGGATAATGTCGGTCCTGCCGTCGAAGGGGCCGGGGAGCACCTTGAAACCCAGGCTCTCCAGAAGATGGGAAGCCCACACGGCGCCCTCAAGGGCCCCGCCTACCACTGAAGGCGCCATGAAGCAGCCCTGGAAGAGGAGGCGGTTCAGCCCCACGGTGGCCCCCTCGTCGGGGCCGATGCCGGGTGAGGTGAGGTATATTGAAGCCCTCTCCACGAGGTCACTTTTCCCTGCGATATAGCCTCCCGCCGGGGCAAGGCCTCCGCCGGCGTTCTTGATGAGAGACCCTCCCATGATGTCGGCGCCGATATGGGTCGGTTCCCTCTCTTCGACAAACTCGCCGTAGCAGTTGTCAACCATCACGATTACCGCGGGGGCAAGGGATTTGACAAAGGCGATCAGCTCCTCCATGGCGGAGAGCGTGATCGAGGGGCGCCATGTGTAGCCGAGGGAGCGCTGCAGGTATACCAGTTTTGCCGGATGATCCAGGGCTTTCCTTATTGCCTCCCTGTCAAAGGAGCAGTCCCTGGCGAGAGGGACCTCGTCGTAGGTGATGCCCCACTCGGCAAGAGAGCCCTTCCAGCGGCCCGATCCATCGATGAGGGGCCAGAGCGTGTCGTAGGGAGGCCCTACGAGGGATATCCAGCGGTCGCCGGGGCGAAGTGCACCGAAGAGGATCGAGGCAAGCGCATGGGTGCCCGAGACGAACTGCCATCGCACCAGGGCTTTCTCGGTGCCGAAGATTTCTGCGAAGATGCCGTCAAGGACCTCCCTTCCGGCGTCATGAAATCCATAGCCCGTGCTTCCCCAGAAGTGGCTGTCTGAAACCTGATGGTTCCTGAAGGCCGTCAGGACCTTCAGCATGGTGTATCCGGTGATGGCACGGAGCTCCTGCCGGCGTTTCTCGGTCGCCTCAAGGGATTTTTCGGCCCTTTCCACAAGGAGGGAGGGGATATCCCACTGTTCCATGAGCATCTTTTTCGTGATGGCGAGCATAGCGAGCACCGGCGTACCTCCTCGAGAGCTTTCTCTATTACTCATTCGAGCCTTTGCGCCGTGCTCCTCCCTTTATCTTATTCCCCAGGGAGATTGCAGGAGGGTTGCTTCATTCTGAATAATTATAGAGGGAGAAAGAAATACTCACCGTCAAGGATTTTCAATGAACGCCCGAAAGCAATGCGCCCATTGCGGAAAACCGCATAGTGAGAATGCCAAGTTCTGCCCTGTCACGGGGCATGCCCTCACGGGCGCAAAAAAGCTCAGCAAGGCAGCCCTTCGGCAGCCCACCGTCGTAATTCCCTCAGAGAGCCTCACGCAGCCTATCCAGATGGCTCCCGCGGGCTTTGAGACCCTGGACATCAAGGCCCCTCCCCCAACGGAGCCGCCGCCGGTGCCCCCCGGGAGGGATGCTTCGGAGCGGTGCCCCCTCTGCCAGGGATTTCACAGGAAGGCTGCCCGGTTCTGCAGCACCACGGGCCGCGAGCTCTTCAGGAGAGCCTGCCCGCTCTGCGGCAAGGAGGTGGTGCTGCGCAGGGTCGAAGCACGGTTCTGCCCCTGCTGCGGCGGGGATATGAAGGGTATCTGCCCATACGAGGAATGCAAGAGCATCCTGGGCGGGAAAGCTCTCTTCTGCCCCAAGTGCCTGAAGAAAGTGGTGTACTGCCTCAACTGCAGGCAGTCAAACAGGGTGGAGTCTGAGAAGTGCAGGGAGTGCCAGTCGCCTCTCCCCGTGGTGCCGGGGCAGTGGCTCACGTTCCAGGGTGATAACGGGCGCACGGGCCTCTCGAGGGAGCGCATTTCCTTTCCTCTCTACCTGAAGTGGACATTCCCCGATCTCAAGGAGGCGGTAAGGATCACCGCATCGCCTCTTGCATGGCGCGGTGTGCTCTTTATCGCCACCCATGGGGGGAGTCTTTATGCCCTTAACCAGTATAACGGTGAAAAGATATGGGTCCGCCCCACTTCAAGCGCTCTCGTGGCGACGCCGGCCATTGACGAGGAGCGCCCTGCACCCGATGAGGAGGGAGCCCCTTCTCTCGGAAGGGTATATATTGCCACCATGGAAGGGAAGGTCTTCAAGCTTGACGCCTCAAGCGGCGGATTCCTCTGGGTTTATCCCCAGCTGCGGAACGAGACTCTTGCGCCCATCCAGGCCGATATGCTCGTGGAGGACGACCTGGTCTATGTCGCCACGTCAGGCGGCGAGGTCCTTGCCCTGGACAAGGCCACGGGCTCTCCCCGTTGGCGCTTCAGTGACAATGACTTCCAGGGCGAAGAGCACGGCTTTATCGTCTCCCCTGCCCTGTCAAAGGGCATCCTTGTCGTGATCTCCCGCGTGGGGTATGTCTGGGGCCTCGACGGGAAGACAGGCGCCGTCAAATGGCGGTTTCCAGAGGACAAGCCCATGGGTGCCCGTGTGGCCGGGGCTCCGGCCATAAGTGAGGGAATCGTCTTCATAGGCGACGGTGCCGGGAATGTCTATGCCCTCAGTATTGAGACCGGGCAGGATACGTGGCATCTCTACACGCAGGTCGAGGGGGGGATCAATGCTTCCCTCGCGGTGGGGGCTGATCTGCTCTTTGCGGGCACCTGGGCCCAGTACCTCTATGCCCTCGGAAAGCTCTCGGGCGGCGTGAACTGGCGTTTCCGCAATGAGAAGATCATGGTGAACGATGCAATCACTTCACCGCCCCTGATCCTCGGGAGCGGTGCGGTGCTCTTCTGCTCGCAGTCGGGTTATGTCTATGCCCTGGATATGGAAGGCCGCGACCTGTGGAGTTACCGCCTGGAACAGGAGATAATGGCCTCCCCGCTTGTCTCTGACGGCCATCTTTACGTGGCGGGCTGCGACGGCATCTGCTATGCCTTCACCGCGAGGCGCCCCCAAAAAGGAGAAGATCTCCTCAAGGTCGAATAGAAAGAAATCCCGGCACCCCCCGGGAATCGCACAACGAGGAGTGGCCATGCGGAATTTGTTGAAAGCGGTGAGTCTTGCCTTTGCTTTTTTCTTGCTAGTCTTCGCCTTCACGGTGGAGGCACAGGTTCCCCCTGCAGGCGAGACCATCACGAAAAAGGATGCCAACATCATCCGCCTGCTCTCCGCCCTGGAAAATCCCAACTATGACATAGTCTTTGTCATCGACGTGTCGGACAGCATGAAGGCCGTGCTCCCCGAGTGGAAGCTCATGGCCGAGAGCGTCGTTGACCTTTCCAGGATCGGCGACACCCTTGTGCTCATCAAGTTCGACGAGGACACCAAACCTGCACAGATAAAGCAGATTGACAACGACCGCCAGAAAGAGCTCTTCAAAGGCATGGAGATAAGAAAAACCACCACCACCAAGGGCTTCGGCACCGACATCCGCAAGGCTTACTGGACAACCCTCAAGACGCTGAAGGAATTTGACGAGGGAAGGGTAAAAAGGCGTGAGCCCCTGAGGATCCAGCGTGTGGTCTTCATCTCCGACGGCGATGACATGCCGCCCAGCGCGAGCCCCTTCAGGAACCCGGGGAGCAAAGAGTCCGTCGAGCTTTCCGAGCTTATGGACGAGGCGAAAAAGACCAGGCGGATCGATATTATCCCCATCGGCATGAAGTTCGAGGGGTACGAGCCCAGGTTCAAGTCGGTCAAGGAGGAGTCGAAGACGCCTGTCAACGAGAAGATCTCAAGCGAATTGAAGTCCTTCACCGAGAAGCTCAAGGAAGTCTTTGAAAGAGACTATGAGATAAAAGAAGACAAAGAGAAGGTGGCCTTCGCTCCCTTCAGGTTCTATGTCGAATGGCTTTCCGACAGGCTCACCCTGAAAAAGACTGGAAAGACCACCAAGAACCCTTACCAGAGAGCCGTACAGTTTGAGCTGCTCTCCGCTTTCCAGAAGCTCGCCGTGAAGAATCTCACCGTGAGAAGCTTTTACAACGGCACCGGCGAAGGCAGGGCCAAGGACTCAAACCTTCCCGCTCCTGTGCTTGCCCCGGGAAAATCACTCTCCTTCGTGAGCGAAGTGAACTTTCCCAAGAACTGGAGCTTCAGCCCCAGGGAGTTTCAGGGAGTCTTGGACGTTGAAGTGACGGGCATCATGGAGGCCGAGCCCCCCTCTTCGAAAGAGGCGTCGGCCTCGCCTTCGCCGGCAGCTCCTGCCATGGCCTACAACTATCCCTTTATCTCAAAAAGGGAGACCATTCCCATGGCAGGAAAGCTCCCGCCATGCACAGAGCTCTTCGTCCTTGTCACGGCCCTCGGGCTGGGCGCTGTCGGGGGCTTCGGCTTTGTGGTATACAGGAAGATGATGCCCCTCACGGTGACGCTCAAGACGGAGGAGAAGGGAAGGGCCTTCAGACTGAAAAATGGCGAGAGCATCACGCTCGGCGGCGGCGCCGATTTCGAGATAGAGGGCTGCCAGGAGCTTGTGGCCATCATCACGAGAAGGGACAGGAAGTTTATCCTGACCTCCAAAAAAGAGGGAGTCCTCTCCGATGCACCCCAGGCAGGGATAGAGCGGGAGCTCGCCTATGGCGGCAGCTTCACCCTCACCATTGACGGCACCTATCACGCCATCCAGCTCCTGGAAGGCGATCAGGAGTACGGCGTCCCCCAGGAGGAAGCTCAGGCAGCGCCTCCCCCTTCTGATGAAGAGGGCGGGAACTTCAGCTTCTAATTGGGGCGTCGTCTTTGCAGGAAATACCGCGATACATGAGAAACCTTAACAGGGGTTTCTTTTCTTTTTCAGACTTCCCTCGCATCAATTGGTATGCGATTATTACAAGGAGGTTCCCATGGACAGCTCCAAGAAAGTAACACAGCTTCGGCCCATCCGTCCCAGCATTCTCATAG
Source organism: Candidatus Eremiobacterota bacterium (assembly GCA_031082125.1). Taxonomy (NCBI): domain Bacteria; kingdom Bacillati; phylum Vulcanimicrobiota; species Vulcanimicrobiota bacterium. The sequence goes on along the minus strand of JAVHLM010000006.1, from coordinate 223,695 downwards.
GTGTCGGCGGCACGGGCCAGAGAATAATCATGAACGTGCGGCGCAAGATTGTCGAGGCTTATGACAGCCTCGACAGGCTCCCCATAGTGGGCTTTTTCATCATAGACACTGACCCCGAGAAGCCCATCATGCCCGATGTGGACGAGGTCCTGCTCTCGCAGATATCCCTGAATCCCTCGGAGTTCCTCCACTGCACCGTCACGGGCACGCAGCGCCTCAAGGACGAGATAAGGAGCTTTCCCGAGCTTGCCGAGTGGCTTGACAGAAAGATCCTGGAGCTAGGTGACGTGACTGTCGGCGCCAAGGGCATAAGGGCTGTCGGGAGGCTCGCCTATTTCCTCAACTACTCGAAGATCAAGAGCAGCTTCAACAGCATCCGTTCCAAGGTCACCGACAAGTCCAACATGGACTACATGCTCAAGACCCACAACATCCAGGTGGAATCGGGGCTGAATGTCTATATTGTCTCTTCGCTCTGCGGCGGGACAGGAAGCGGAATCTTCCTGGACCTTGCCTTTTCAGTGAAGAGCTGGCTTGAGGGGACAGAGCACTCACGGATCGGCTATTTCATACTCCCGGGAGTCTTCAATTCCGATATGCCCTATGGTGCTGGCTACGCCGCTCTCAGGGAGCTCAACCACTACAACCTCTCCCATGATTTCGAGGCCAACTGGGAGAAGGAGCGTGTGGGCAAGAAGATTCAGCCGCCGCCCTTTGACTTCTGCTACCTCATCGACAACAGGAATTCACGCGTCACCTTCTCCAAGAGCTCCGACCTCTTCGAGATGGTGGCCCACAACATCTACCTGGAGTTCGCCCATGAGTTCGGCCAGTACAAAGCATCCCTCAAGGACAACGTCTCTGCCGTCGCCGGGGGCCTGGACAAGCTGGGGTGCCCCCTCAACTTCATGAGCCTGGGGCTTGCCACCATCTATTTCCCCAAGGAGCGCGTCATCAATGCCTGCTCCTACCGGATGGCAAAGAATGTGGTGAACGGGTGGCTCTTTGCCGGCGGGCAGTCAGAGCGCATGGACGAGTACCTTGCCCATTACCTTGATATCAACAAAATGTTTGTGGATGTGGACTCGGCCAAGAAAAACCAGATACGCGACGAGCTCTCCCTCGGCGAGGGGAACAAGACCTATTACAGCCGAGTGGATGAAGAGATGAATGCAGGCTACGCGAGCCTGCAGAAGCTCGATGAGAAGAAGTGGGGCGAGTCGCTCTTGAAGCGCGACGAGCAGTTTGTGCAGAAATTCTACGATGGCGACAAGGACCCCACGAGGTGGGGCGAGTTCGCACGGGGGATCTTCAAGAACAAGGAAAAGAAGCTCTCGGCAACCATCGCCAAGCTGGAAATCGATATCGCCAAGATGATCACCAAAGAAGGGGAAGGGCTTGCCTTTGCCAAGCAGTTCATGGATGCCCTCGAGAGCGCCATGAGCCGCTACAAGGATTACTTCGTCAAGAAATATGATGAGCTTTCCAAGGTGGAATCGCAGTTCGCCACGCGCAAGGTTCAGGAGGTCGAGTCCCTCAAGAAGCTTGCCGACCGCTTCTCCCTCAACAAGAAGGAAGTGATGCTCAAGCAGGTCCAGGACAAGATCACCAACGCGACGAGCGGCGCCTCCAACTCCTTCTTCAAGCGCAAGATTGACAAGAAGGTCCTTGAGCTCTCCATAGACTTCTCCACGAAGGTCCTGGAGTATCTCAAGGCTCTCGAGCTTGAGATGGACCGGCTCAAGACCAAGATGGAGAATATCCTGCGCCGCCTCACGGAAAACGAGAAAAACCTCATTGACGACACGTCGGGGCTCGTAATGAACGGCGAGCTCCTCTATGACCCTTCCGATATCGAAACGTATTACCGCCAGTTTGTAGAGGATCAGGACAAGCTCCATGAGCGGGACTCCATCTCGCTGGTGTCCTCGGAGGTGCTCAGGGCCCTCAAGGCCGAGAATCTCTTTGATCTGCGCAAAGATGACTTCCGTGACAAGGACATCATGGGAAAGCTCATCTCGGTGTCAAAGCCATTCTTTGATGGCGTCAAGGAGATCTCGGTGGCAAAGAAGTTCTTTGACAAGTATCCCAACGAGCAGCAAGCCCTGATGGCCCTGCGCAACATATTCGCCTCCTCGGAGGTCTTCCTCACTTTCAAGCAGATTCCTGATTTCGTGAGGCTCCCCAACAGCAAGGTCTCCCTCATTGGCACCTTCGGCGGTCGCGAGGGGACTCTCCCCGAGTTCCGCGATCTCATCCCGCTGCTTGAAAAATGCTGCTCCGAGCCGGGGCAGCTCAGGGGCATCCAGCCTATCAGGGGGAAGAACGAGATCCTCTTCACCACCGAGGAGGGCGCCTTCCCCCTCAGGATGATCAACGAGATAGACAAGTGGGAGGGAAAATATGACCAGCTCTCCGAGGGTTACCAGACTCCTCTCCACCTGCGCAAGGGCGAGCAGGACTACCTGATCGAGGTCACCATGCCCTCCCAGGAAGAGCAGCGCAAGGCCCGTGTGGCGATCCTCATCGGCATTGCCATCGGTGTCATCGCCCCCGACAAGGACGATCCCCAGACCATGGTCTACAGCTACATGGACAAGAGGACAGGCCTCAAGGAATACAAGCCTGTGGGCAAGAAAGGCATGGAGGAGAAGATCCTGGAGTCAATCCTTGCACGCAGCAACAAAGAGCTCCGGGAGATCATCCACAGCGACGTGGTAAAAAGGCTCAGCTCCTGCGGCAAGGATCTTGCCAAAAAGAAGGATATCTGGAAGGCTATTGTCGATTACCGCGAGGAGTTTATCAACGCAAGGGACAAGCAGTATATCGCGGAAAGGGGATTTGCCGAGGTATTCAGCTCCACCATCGAGGATCACAGCCTTTTCGATCCCAGCTTTGCGGAAGCCTGAGCCTTTCCATACGAGATGACCACCCATTCCAGGAACTCCTCGTCGCTTGGGAAGGAGTGGCTTTCAAGGCCAATCGTCGAGAGGAGGGCACCGCATACCTCCCTTGCCAGGCTGCCGCGAATGGTGCTTGAAAGGCCGCCGCGCCTTATGATGAAGTTACGCGCAAGGTGGAAGTGCCTCTCGTCGAGGGGTGAGATATCGGGAGCATCGGCAGGTGCCTCCACCTCTATCTCGGGAAGGAGCACGGGGCTCCCCTCGGCGGGGATTTTTACCACGAGGGTTCCTGCCACATAATCACCCAGGCGTTTTCTTTTCCTTGATATGAGCATGGTGAGGCACCCGATGCCGTAAAAGAGGGGCAGGATATCGACGGCCCTCATGAAGTTCCTGAGGGCGGCATCAAAAACCGTGATCGGCGTCCCGTTCTCCTTGATCACCCTGAGCCCTGCGGCGCGCTTGCCAGGGGTCTGGCCGTTCCAGAGCGTTTCAAAGAACATGGAATAGCCAAGCGTGATAAAGCCTCCCAGGGTGCCCAGCACGAAGAGGGAAAAGACTGCCGGCGAGGAGAGGGCGCCATGAAGTGGCATGAGGTTCACCGAGCGGATTACCAGGGCAAGGGCCTTATAGACGAGGATCAGGGCAAGGGTTCGTATGGCCATGTCTATTGCCAGAGCGAAAAAGCGCGACCCGGCACCGGCGAGCTCGTAGGTGAGCTCCACCTGCTCCGGTGTTCTTATGGTGATGGTCTCCATAAAGAGATATTCACGGGCGGGGGCTCCGATCCTTTTTGGAAGAGAGGCGGCAGTGGATCAGGATTCTTTTGTACGCGTGAGAAAACCCCGGTGGGACTCCCTTGACGGGCTTGTGGCAAAGATTCGCCAAGGCGGCTTTAAGAGCCTTGACGAAGGTGAGCTCAAGGCCCTCGGCGCTCTTTACCGCGAGGCGAGCTCCGACCTTGCCTTTGCCACATCGTGCCGCTATGACCCCGCGCTTGTCAGCTACCTGAACGGCTGTGTCACCAGGGCCTACGGGGAGATTTACCGGGAGGAGCCTTTTTCCCTCCACTCGGTGAGGGATTTTTACCTTTCAGGCTTTCCCCGTGCCATTAGGGAGAACGGGGGAGCGATCCTGGCGTCAGCTCTCCTCTTTCTGCTGGGCATGCTTGTGGCTTTTCTTGTCGTCTACAGCCGCCCTGACCGCGCTTCCCTCTTTCTGGACCAGCGCATGGTCTCCTCCATGGAGCGCCAGGGTGAGAAGCCCGCCTGCGAGAGCCTCTCCCTTGAGGAGAAATCAATGATCTCACACCAGATCATGACCAATAACATCGGCGTGGGAATCAAGGCCTTCGCGAGCGGCATCTTCCTCGGAGCGGGCACCATCTGGCTTCTTGTCACGAACGGGGCGCTCCTGGGGGCTTTGGCGGCCCTTGCTCTCCACTATCACAGGAGCCTCATGTTCTGGTCTCTGATACTTCCCCACGGTGTCATAGAGTTTCTTGCCATTTTCATCGCCGGCGGTGCAGGCTTCCTGCTGGCCCTGGCCCTTGTGAGCCCCGGCATGCGAAGCCGGGCCGATGCCCTGAAGCTCCGCGGCCGCGAAGCGGCCCGCCTCATGGTGGGGGTGCTGATGCTTTTTGCGGTGGCAGCGGTGGTGGAGGGTTTTGTGACTCCCATGGCCATCACACCCTCGGCAAAGCTGGTCTTTTCCCTTCTTGTGGCTCTTCTTCTCTTCCGGTACGTGGGAGGGAAGGCAGGCCTTCCTGAAGGGGAGAGAGGAAAAGCCATGAGTTTCTCGAAGAGTTCTGGAAAGCATCCAAGCGGGGTGACAAGTCAGTGAAACAAAGGGCAGGCTTTCCAGGCTTACTACTATTCGCGGCCCTTCTCTGCCTCTGCCGTGGAGCCTTTTCCCAGGGCGGGGGCGTCACTGTGGCCTATCCCACGGAGACCACCATAGGGAGCTTCACCTATATCAAGAGCCTTCCCGGCCTGAGCCGTGTTGACGAGATATTTGCCGGCTATAATGCGCGTTCGTCGGATCTGGAATACTACCATGCCATGCAGGGCGCCGACGGAGAGCTCTTTTTTGAGCTGGGGGTGCTCCCGAAGCCCGATGATGCCCTGAGGGCCCAGACTGAGCTCCTCGCCTTCATGGAGTCTTGGGTGCGCACCTCGGCGGTAAGCGACAGGAGAATGCGGTCAGGATCGGAGTTCGGAGGGCAGGCCGGCACTTTTTACGAGCTTGGAGGAGAACAGTACACCGTCTTTGCCGGCATCAGGATCCTTGATTCCAGGAAAGTCAAGCTGATCTTGCTGAAAAACGCCACCTCTACTTACAGTTCTGTCAAGGTGGCAGCCCTTCAGTACTTTGACAAGATAGCCATCAATGACATGGCGGCGCCTTCCCCGCAACCCTCGGCATCCCCTTCCGGGGGAGGAGGGATTCCCCAGGACAAGCTTCTTATCGGCGGCGTCTGTGTCGTCGTGCTCCTTTTCGGGATGGTGCTCTATTACAGGAGCAAGGCAGCGGCGCCCCGGGCTGCCTCCCCTGTTCCCGTCTCGCCGGCGGCCCTGGAACAGGATATTTCGTCGAGCAAGGGCCTTGACGGCGTGATCGGAAAGCTCTCCAATGCGCTGATGTCGGAGGATCAGAAGGCCAACGTGAAAATAATCGTCACCACTGATGTGAAGACCATGCTGGCCGACGGGAAGAGCAAGAGCATGATCAAGGTGAGGGTTACCGATTTTTCCGGTGAGCCTCTTGACGGGAAAAAACTGGTCTTCTCCCTCGCCGAGCAGAACGGGAGGCTTACCAGTGAAACGGCTGCCACGAGGAAGGGGGAGTTCCTGAATTTCTACACGGCAGGCACCGAGGTGGGCAAGCAGACCGTTATGGTCACCCTCGAGGAAAATGCCTACGTGGGCGAGGCCCTTGAGATCCAGCTGGTGAAGATTGAGAAACTGCGCCTCGAGGCCGAGAAGCCCAAGGTGGAAGCCAATGATAAGAAAGGCCTCAAGGTCAAGGCTACCCTTCTTTATTCCGATGAGAATGGCGCCGTTGATGAAATCGTGAGGTTCAGGGTTCTTGAAGGTGACGGGAGGATTACGCCTGCCGTGAAGATGAACAACCAGGGCACCGGCGAGGCCGTATTCTGGCCCGGTGGCTCCCCGGGGAAAGTGGTGGTCAGGGGCGAGTCTGCCTCGGCCCCCGAGATATACCAGATGCTGGAATTCGAGCTTGTAAGCGCATAAGGAAGGTGGCACTATGAAGTTCGCAAGGGTCATCGGAACGGTGGTGGCAACAAGAAAGGATGAAAAGATAGAGGGAAGGAAGTTCCTCCTCGTGCAGCCCGTGGATATCCATTTTCAGCCTGCCGAGGGCCCCCAGGTGGCAATTGATGCCGTAGGCGCCGGCGAGGGCGAGCTCGTGCTGCTGGTGAGCGGTTCATCGGCGCGGCAGACTGAAACGACTCAGAACAAGCCCTGTGATCTCGTCATCATGGCCATTGTGGACACGGTGGAGAAAATGGGCGAGATTATCTTTAAGAAGAGTGAAGACCGATACCCTGAGAGCTGATAAAGAGGCAAGGCGGCGGGGTGAGACGCTGAAAGCTCCTGAGAGGGCCATAAAGCAGCGAAAGGAAGAAAGATGCAGCCGGGAAGAGTCATCGGAAGGGTCGTGGCAACAAAGAAGACTTCCACCCTTGAGGGAGTGAGGCTCCTGCTTGTACAGCCCACGGACTGGGAGGGGAAACCCCAGGGCGATCCCTTTGTGGCAATCGATGCCGTGGGCTCAGGCTCCGAGGAGTTCATCTTCTACGTGAGCGCCAGGGAGGCCGCTGTTGCCGTTGATGCCGTGCCTCCCGTCGATGCCGCCATAGTGGGCATCATTGACGGAGTGGAGCTTGAAAAAGAAGGGTGAGAGATGTTTGTCGCAAAAGTCGTCGGTGTCACGTGGGCCACGGTGAAGGTGAAAAGCCTTGAGGGCCGCAGGCTGCTCCTGGTAAGGCCCCTGGATGTGCTCACGGGAAAGCTCACGGGAAAGATCCAGATGGCCGTTGACGGCTCGATGGATGCAGGTGTCGGCGACACGGTCCTCATTATTGACGAAGGGACCTCGGCCCGGCAGATCCTTGATGACTCCAAGGCCCCCATAAGAACCGTCGTGGCGGGGATAGTTGACGAGGTGGCCCTGGGGCCGAAAGTGACAAAATTTCACTGAAGAGAGGTTACCATGGAAAAAGAGGTGGCTCTGATGTTTTCGGGGGGGCTTGATACCACGGTGGCCGCCCTGGTCCTCAAGGAGCATTATGAACGGGTGCACCTGGTGACGGTGGTCCAGGGCTTCTGTCTTTTCACCTACCGCCCGGGCCTCGTGGCAAAGGAGCTCCAGCGGAAATTCGGCAGGCACCGCTTCCCCCACCGGGTTCTGGACGGCAGGGAGCTTTTCAGGCTCATGAGGGACGATTTTGACGAGCAGTACAGAAAATACAGGAGCCCCCTTCTTGTCGATCTGGTATGCCGCCTGATGATGGAAACCATGACCATCATTTACTGCCATCAGAGGGGCATCTCCTCCTCGGCAGACGGGAACAGCCTTGCCCAGGATCAGATTTTTATCCAGCAGGGGGAATACCTCGAGGCTGTGAAGGAATTTTTCGGGCGGCACGGCATCACCCATCGAAACCCGGTGCTTGCCTTCGAGACCCGCGAGGAAAGAATGGCAAAGCTTGCCGAGTACGGCCTGGACAGGGGAAGCGATATGCTGAACTCGCTTGGCGTCTCTTCCCATTTCTTCAAGCAATGCTTCTGTTTTGGCGCCATCCCAAGCTTCTGCTTCACCTCGGGGCTCAGGAACATGCCGATCCTCAAGGAGTTTACCCGCTCCCATGGGCTTCCTCTGGCCTCTGCGCTGGAATTCAGGCGTGACAGGGAGCTCATTTCAGAGCGTTATATACAGGACCATGGTGATGACGTGATAGAGCTGTGAGAGAGGTGAGTGCAATGAAACGGTGCCCTTTGTTATGGGCCGGCCTGGGTTTTTTCGCAGGTCTTGCTTTTGGGATTCTTGTGGCGCCTGAGTCCGGCTACAGGACCAGGGAGTTCATAGGGGAAGTGGTCACGGAATACACAAGGATGGCCCGGGTGCTCCTTATGCCGCCGGGCGAGCGCTGAGGCGGGAAGGTATGGATTTTGCGATATTCTATGAGGTGCTTGTAGAGAAAGGCTATCTCCTCACTCTGGAAGTCTGCGCTGCCGCCCTTGTGCTGCTCATGGTCATGAGAATGGCATTACCGGGAGGGAAGCCTGCCCTGGCAACCCTCAAGGTGGCGGCCCACAAGCTATTTTTCGAGGAAGAGTTTCTGGTTTCCATAGAGGTCGTTGCGAAGAGAAAGATCACCATCGAGGAGCTCGCTTTATTCGTTGAGTGCCTTGTGAGATACCCCGAAAAAGGGACCCAGAAGACGAAGAGCTTCTTTTTTTCCAAGAAGGTCGTGGCAAGTGCCGTACCTCTTTATCCCCGGTGCAGCTTCAGCGAGTCCCACGCTCTGAAGATCCCTGAAAAAGACAAGGACTCCTATCTCCCCGGGTCGTTCACAAGTCTTAAGGGCGACTATGGCGTCATCTGGAGAGCAGGATATACCATGAGGATTGCCGAATCTGTGGAAAAAATCGAGATGACGCACCCTCTGGTGGTCTATCCCGTCACTGTGGGGTGGTAATCCATGGGGCAGTTCACCGTAGAGATCTCCCCCCGGGAGCTCATGACACATTACCGGAACAAGCTGCAGGTCGCTGTCGGGTCCTCAGCCCCGGTATCGATGAAGGAAGTGGCCCTCTCTGCCGAGTGCCGCCTCATGGCGGGCGGCAGAGTGAAGGAGCAGTACCTCCTTGCCGAAAAAAGGTTTTCTGGCGGGGATCTTCCCGGCGGTTCGCCGGTACGCCTTGAGTGGGAGGTGGAGATTGCCAGGAAAGGGCCTCTGTCTTTTAAAAATGATGCCTTTTCCATCGAGCACTGCGCCATAGTGGAAGTGACGGCTGAGGGCACGCCAAAAGAGCGTTTCGAGGTGCCCTTGACGGTGGTGCCGGGAAGGATCGCCAGCACAGAGGTGCCTGCCGACAGATAAAGGCCCCCCGGGGGCATTGCAGCAAGGAGAAATCGTATGAGATACCAGGTCATAGGATGGTTTCTTTTTTTCATGACGCTCTTTTCAGGAAATCCCCTCAGGGCAGAGGAGTGGTTCATCACTTCGGGCAGGGGGCTCGGCTCCATCGCCATAGGAGAACCCATGGAAAAGGTGGTGTCCCGCTTCGGCGTGGCAAAGGACACCATGGGCTCTCTCTACTGGTACAAAGACAAGGGGCTTGAGTTCTATGCCCCCGAGAACCTCATAGAGCGGATTATTATCGTGAAGTCTTCTTTCGGCGATATCTCTTATGTCACTCCCTGCGGTGTCTCGGTGGGAAGCTTTGCCTGCGAGGTGGAGCGCGCTTACGGCCCCTGCCGGAGGGCACTGTTCTCCAAACATGTCTATACCCTTGATTACGTGGAGAAGGGAATCACTTTTTATATCAGGGGCGGGGAAGTGTGCAAGATACAGCTTTACCGGGCTACCGGCAGCGCCGCTCTCGGAGGTGCACCCCCGTCACTGTGATGACGCCTCTGGCTCTGAAGCTGCGTCTTTTCGAGGTTTCTCCTTGGGCGAAGCCGGCTCTTTTGGCTCCTCCTGCTCTCCCCAGGTGATTTTTGTGGCCTTGAACCCCTTTTTCCTGTGGGTGAAGTCAAAAAAGCTCTTCATGAAGGTGAGGGGGATGTACCACTGCCCCGTTTCCCTGCTCGAGGCGCAGAGGTCGATCTCCTCCGCCTCCGTCGTGTATTCATTATAGTAGTCACTGGCGGTGGAGGTCTTTGACTTGTTGAGGAGCTCAAAAAAGGTGTCCACCACGTGGACCAGATCGTAGACTCCGTCGTCGGCCTCCTGATCCTGGTGGGTTCCGTAATGCTTGGGATAGACAAGCAGTATGATGGCACCGAAGTACTGCTGGATGAGCCTGAATTTGCCCAGGATATGGTGAAAGACAGGGCCGAAGGAGGAGGGCTTTGCCATGTCTTTTCCTGTGAGGGAGAAGCTGGGCAGGGAGTCAATGACGATGAAGACCTTCTCGTTCTGCGCCCTTTTCAGCAGGGCGTCTATCTGGTAGAATATCTGCTCCGAGTCAAGCTCTGTAGAGGTTCTGTCAAGGATGACCATCTTCTGCCGAAAGGTATCGAAGACCTCGCGGCTCTTGGTGAAGCGGGCGCGCTCTTTATCGGCGAGGTTTTTGCCTTTGCAGAGAACAAAGTGCTCGTAGGGGATATGGGATATCCTGGAAAGGATGCGCAGCATCAGCGATTTGCGGTCCATCTCCATGGAGTAGAACACCGAGAGGCAGTCGTTGTGGCGGGCGATCTCCGTGGCGAGCTGAAGCGCCAGGGTGGTCTTTCCCATCTTGGGGCTGCCCGAGAGGACATTGAGGCCCTTGAGCCCCAGGCTTTTCCTGTCAAGCTCCTGAATGCCGGTCTTCAGGCCCGAGAGCTCCCGGGGCTCTCCCTTTTCAAAGAGGCTGATGAGGTTGCTCCAGTCGGGCTCGAGAGCCCCGGGCATTTCCCTCGGCGTCTTCTCCTCTGCAGTCTCTCGGGGAGGCTCGGCCTTCTTTTTCTCGTCTATCTTAGGGGAGGGAATCAGGTTCTGCATGCGCTCGACCCATATCCGGGGGTCAAGCTTGCCCTCCTCGACAAGCTCGGTGAGGCTGTCGATGGTCTTCTTCCATGTGGATATTTTTTCCAGGGCCTTTTTCCTGTGGTGGAGCTTCTGCCTGAAGAGCTCAAAGGCAGAAGCCACCTCTTTTTCCCTGGGAGGCACATCAAAAAGGGGTGTCGTGAGGGGGACTTCAATGGCGTTTTCAAGGGTATCCTTTTTGATCTCGATACCGATGTCCACCATGTTCACCAGGGCAGTGTAAATGCGGCGGTGATCGGCAGAGAAGTCCTGTGCCGAGAGCGCGGCAATGATCTCGGGATAGAGAGGATCCTTCCAGATAAGGGCCTTGAGCAGAACAAGCTCCAGGTGCTCACGGGAGAGAAGTCTCTGGTTTTCCGGAACAGGTTTCATTTTGTGGCGCGTCCCCTGCGGAGTCATTCTCCATGGCCCGGGGCGAATCCTCTGTGGGGGTGGAACAGGAGGGGGTGGAAGAAGAATGCGGGAGGGAGGAGGAAAAGAAGAAGAGAGGAGGCGGGACCCGGGGGAGCGAACAAATGAGCATGAAGGAAGGCCACCGCTTACCCAGGGGGATCAACTGGCTCTACGGAGGACTTTTGTGGGCTTTTTCCCTTGTGGTGTACGGTATGGCGCTCTCGCCGTCGCTTTCCTCTCAGAGCGACAGCGGAGAGCTTGTGACGGCAGCCGTCACGGCAGGAATAGCCCATCCTCCCGGCTACCCCCTCTACACGATGACAGGCCATCTTTTCTCAAAGCTTCCCTTCCTTGACGGCGCCTTCAGGGTAAATCTCATGTCGGCCTTTTTTTCGTCCATGGCGGTCCTCGTGCTCTTCTTTCTCTGCCTGAGGCTCTTCGCAAATCCCCTGGTGAGCGCTTCTACAGCCCTTCTTTTCGCCTTCTCAAGGGCCTTCTTCAGGATCTCATTATCGGCGGAGGTCTTTTCCCTTCACCTTCTTTTCGTGGTTCTTCTGCTTTATCTCATGCTCTGCTGGAAGGATGCTTCAGGGAGGCATGCCGTCACCTGGGAGCCCTATCTTTTCTTTTTCACTGCAGGCCTTTCCCTCTCCCATCACCACACGGTGCTTCTCCTTGCGCCTCTGCTGCTGTACTTCATCATCAGCGGGAGGCTCTTCACCTGGCTCATGGCTCCCCGGAACATTGCCGCCGCCCTGGTCCTTTTTGCAGCAGGCCTCCTTCCCTATCTGTACCTTCCGCTCCGCGCGGCGTCCGATCCCCCGGTGAACTGGGGGAACCCTCGCGACTGGGAAGCCTTTGTCCGAGTAGTGACCCGGGCCGGGTACGGCTCCCTGTCTCTTGCCACGGTGTCAGGCTCATCGTGGTCCTTCGGGATCTTTCTCAAGGAGGCAGGGCATTATCTCTCACTTCTTGCGGTGCAGTGCACCCCCATGGCGCTCCCCTTCATGGCGCTTGGCGCCGTGTCGTGCTGGAAGAGGGAGAGAACACTGTTCTGGGGAGGACTCTTTCTCTTTCTGGTCTTCAGCCTGGCCTTTATCGTCTGGGCCCGCCTTCCCGCAGAAGAGGGATACCTGGCGGTGCTCGAGAGGTTTTTTCTCCCCTCTTACCTTGTGGCGGCTTTGGCGGCAGGGGAAGGCCTCATGGCGATCTCGGCCTTGCGGAACTGCCGCACCGTTGCTCTGGGTGCTGCCCTTGTGCTGCCCTGCGCTGCCCTGCTGATGAATTTCGGCATGGTGACGAGGCGCAGCGATTACCTGGCCATTGATTACGGGAGGAATGTCCTCAGAAGCGTCGGGAACGGCGGGATTCTCTTCGTCTCAGGCGATGTTCCCTCTTCAGCTCTCCTTTACTGTCAGTCTGTGGAAGGCCTGAGAGGCGACGTTACCGTCCTGGTGGAGGGCCTTCTTGATTCGCCATGGTACAGGAGGCAGCTTGCGAGGAGGCACAAGGGCATTCTTCCCGAAGGAATCCCGGCGGATACCAGGGGGAGAGCCTTCATTCTGAAGGTAATAGAAGGCCGGCAGGGAAAAGGGCCTGTCTATTTCAACCATCCCGTCTCTGACAGTGCCTTTCCAGTGGTTTCGCAGGGCCTTGTCTCCCTTGTGCTGAAACCCGGAGAAGGGCCTTCAAGGGAGCAGTGCGAAGCCGCGGAGCGGCTCCTTGGCCATGAGTATCAATACCGCGGCTGCTATGATGAAAAGAAGTTTCACGACTACTTTTCCAGGGAGCTTCTCAGGCTCTATGGCCTTGCGTGGTACTCCCTCGGCCTGGAATGGGCGCAGCTTGATCAGGTAAGGAGGGCCTACCGGTGCTTTTCCGAGGCCTGCAGGTTCGAGGGCCGGAACGCCGCCGTGCTGCTGAAGAAAGGGCAGGCCGAGATTGAGCTTGCCCTGTACGGCGAGGCGGAAAAAACTCTTGGCGAATGCCTTGCCTCAGGGGGAAGCTCCAGGGAGGTCTTCATGAACCTTGCGGTACTCTATGCGAGGCAGGGGCAGGTGGAGAAGGCCAGGGAGGCTCTGCGCCGCGCCAGGGGAGATCCTTAGAACTGCTTGAACTTTTCCTTTGCCATGCCGCATACGGGGCATGTAGGGGGGGGCGAGCCCTCGAGGGAGAAACCGCAGTTCCTGCAGATGTGGATCTCCCCGAGAATGATGTCTTTCTGCGCTTCTATGGTCTCGAGGGCTTTCTGAAAGAGGGCGGTGTGCACCTGCTCGGACTGCTGCGCCCCGTGGAATCCTATCTGGGCCTCCACTTCCTTGAAAAACCCTGCGATTTCAAAAAGGGCGGGGTAAAGCTCTTCGGACTGAAATTTTTCCTCGGCGAGCGATGAAAGCAGGTTCTCCTTCGTGGTGCCCACATCCTGGAGGGTGAGAAGGTATTTCCTCGCATGGATGCGCTCCGCATAGGCAATAGTCTGGAAGAGACGGGCAATGTTGTGGTAGCCCTCCTCTTTTGCCTTTTCGGCAAAGATGAGATAGCGCATATGATCGAGGCATTCGCTTGCGAGTGCCTCGCGGACTTTCTGCTCGGCTATTTTTTTCATGGGAAGTGCTCTTTCCTGAGGGGAACTCTTTTGAGATACAATTCTTTGGGTTCCTGAAAGTTCCTTCTCGCGGGCCTCATAGAAACCCGCAAGGCAGGAACCTTGGGAAAGAAAAAGAAGTTATACGCCATATATATGAGGAGGGGGTTGCATCATGGTAGTCTATATGAACGGCCAGTATGTGAAAAGCGAGGAGGCAAAAATCTCCGTATGGGATCACGGGTTTCTCTATGGAGACGGAGTCTTTGAGGGAATCAGGGCTTACGGGGGGAAGCTATTCAAGCTCAGGGACCACCTTGTGCGCCTCTACAAATCGGCGAAATCGCTGAAGATCACCATCCCCGTCACCCTGGAGGAGATGGAGAAAGCCGTCGTCGAGACGTGCAGGAAAAACGATCTCCGCGATGCCTATGTGCGGCTCGTGGTGTCCCGCGGCGTAGGTGACCTTGGCATCGATCCCCGCAAATGCAAAGCGGCAGGACCCACGGTGGTGATCATTGCTGACAAGATAGCCCTTTATCCCAGGGAGACGTACGAGGTGGGCCTCAAGGTCGTCACCGCCTCGACGCGAAAGAACATCAGCGCCGCCTTCAACGCCCAGATTAAATCCCTCAACTATCTTAACAATATCCTGGCCAAGATAGAGGCCATCGAGGCAGGTGCCGCCGAGGCCCTCATGGTGAACAGGGAAGGCTTCGTGACAGAGTGCACGACGGAGAATATTTTCATCTTCACCCGCGGCACCCTTATCACCCCTCCCGTCTATGTGGGAATCCTCGAGGGGATCACCAGGAATACCATTATTGAGCGTGCGCAGAGGAGGGGCATCGCCGTCAGGGAGGAGCCCTTCACTCCCCACGATATCTATGTGGCCGATGAGTGCTTTGTCACGGGCACGGGAGCCGAGGTTATTCCTGTCGTGCTTCTTGATGGGAGGACAATCGGTGACGGCGTCCCGGGGAAGGTCACCATGGCGCTCCTGGAGGATTACCGTGCCCTCACCGCGAGCGAGGGGACCCCTCTCTACGAGTGAGAGAGAGATTTGACATTTGGGAGAGAATATACTACAATGGAGAAAATCAATGGGGCTCCTGAAGGGAGCTAAAACGGGGCGTAGCGCAGCCTGGTAGCGCACAGCGTTCGGGACGCTGGGGTCGGAGGTTCAAATCCTCTCGCCCCGATTTTATTTTATGGCCTTGTGAAGAGACCCTTGATGGGGCACCCCTCTTGCCTATATAATGAAGTTACTCTTCTTAAAAAGGGGTGAAGGACTTGGAGGATGCCAGGATATTGATAGTTGAAGATGACGTGATAACGGCCCGGGATATAGAGGACTCCCTCAAGAAGCTCGGCTACCGAATCTGCGCCGTAGCCACATCAGGTGAGAAGGCCCTCGAGAAGGTCGAGGCCTTGAAGCCCGATCTGATCCTCATGGATATCCAGCTCAAGAACGGCATCGACGGTATCGAGACCTCAGAGCAGATCAAGAGCAGCTTCAATGTGCCCGTGGTGTTTCTCACCGCTTTCTCAGACAATGCCACTCTCTCCCGGGCAAAGTGCACTGAGCCTTTCGGCTATATCCTCAAGCCCTTCGAAGAGCGCCTCCTCCACAGCACCATAGAGATGGCCCTTCACAAGCACAGCCTCGAACATGAGCTCAAGAGGACCGGCACCATCAACGCCGCCCTTGCAGAGCTCTCGAAAGCCCTTCTCTCACTCGCCTCTCTGGAGGAGATATCGCTCTTGGTGCTGTCCTATGCACGGCATCTCACTGAGAGCACCTATGGCTTTGTCGGATACCTGGCCTCCCGTGATGCGCAGTTAAGGATTCCCGCAATTGAAGACGGTTCCCGGGAAGAGGGTATGTCGGGCCCTGTCTTCGAGGAGGCCGCAATGCTTCAGAAATGGGTCATTGGCCACGGAACCCCCTTTCTCTCCAATGAGCCGAAAGCCGATCCGCGCGGCGCCCTCGTGCTTGATCCCTGCAGGGAGGAGATAAGGAATGTCCTCTCCATGCCTGCAGTGGTTGGCGAAGAGCTTGTAGGGCAGCTTGTGGTGGCTCACTCAAAGAGAGACTATAGTCAATGGGATCTCGAGGTGATGGAGAAGCTCTCCATGCTCTATGCGCTTGCGGTCCAGAGGAAAAAGGATGATGAAGAGAGAGAGAGCCTCATCTTGAGGCTTCAAAACGCTCTTGTCAACGTGAAAACTCTGAGCGGTCTTCTCCCCATATGCTCGTCATGCAAGAAAATAAGGGATGACAAGGGATACTGGCAGCAGATAGAGCTCTACCTCCAGCAGCATTCCGAGGCTGATTTCAGCCACAGCCTCTGCCCTTCCTGTATTGAGAAGCTTTATGCCGATCTGGATGGCGAATCGGTGCGGGAGGCCTGATCAGGGAAGCTCCAGGGCGCTTATGGCACCCCGCTCCCTGAAAGTGAAAGTGGGGGCATCGAATTCAAAGACTCCCACTAAGTCATTCCTCCCGTAGCGGTTTTTCTCTATGATGAGGGAGAGGTTCGATGGCTCCTCGTGGGGAGCTCTCGTTGTCCTGTAAAGCCTGAGCACGGCATCGCAGCACGCAAAACGGGCCACCTCCTGATCCTTTTCAATCGTTGCAGAAAAGACAATGGCAATCCCAAGATCTCTCGTCATTCCCCGCAGGGAGGGATAAAGCTCCTCAAAGCGATGCTCCTGGGTCATGGACCTCCCGGTGGGAATCTGCTCGAAGGAGTCAAGGAAAAGCACTGAAGGCCTTATTTCCTCGCAAAGGAGCTTCAGGGCCGAGAGGTGAAAGGTTTCATCAGCCTCCTGGATGACCAGCAGCTCGCCCCAGGCGTCCAGCTCTCCTTGTGCCTTTTTCATAGCCTTCTCATAGTGCGCCTCGTTATATGAGCCTGAAGCGAGTTCCTGGTGAGGAATCTCCGTGAGGGCCGCATGGAGCGCGATTCCGAGGGAGACCATCGACTGGTGGTAGCTTATAAAAAGGCTTTTCACCGAATCCTTTTTTGCCAGCTCCCGTGCAAGCGCCAGCAGAAAGCCTGTCTTCCCGCTCCCCGGCGTGCCGGCAATTCCTATGAGGGCCCCGGGCTGGATTCCCCCCAGATGCCCGTTGAGAAAGGGAAATCCCGTGTCATGGCCGGGGAAGGATCTCCCTGTGGCCCGGTGGCGCTCACGCCTTGTCATCATCTCTTCCTTGAAAAGTTCGTGGAGGGAAGTGCCGGTGAGAAGGTTTTTGTGGTCCATCCTGTCGGGCTTTTCATGGGAAGGTGTCCCCTGGAGGGTGGCATGGGCTTTCTGGATGATCTTTTCAAAATACTCGTCAGGCGATGAAGTCCCCATTCCATGGGAGAAGATGTTCCTGAGGATAATCTTGGTCTCTTCGTCGGAGAGCTTTCCGCTCCTCGCGAGGCAGAGGGAAAGGGCGAAGTCGTAGTCCTCTTTCGTGGGATTCTTGAGGTCAACCCTTGAGCCGCTGAAGGTATCGGCCAGGATGGGATCTTTCTTTATGAGGGATTCCAGCTTGTTCTGGACATAGGTGTATACTTTAAGCTTCCGGAGCTTTGAGGATTCCCATCCTGACTTTTTCGTCTCATCGTGACTCTCTTCTCTTGACATTGACGCCACTTACAGCCTTTCATCCGGTAGTACCGCGTCATCACCCCCCGAAGACCCTACGATGCGAGGTCTTCCTCCTCGGGTTCCTGCTCCTCCGGCTCGTCAGGTTCAAGAGTCCTGAGCCTTGCATCTTCTGCGAGGCGCTCAGGCTCGCCCTCGAGCCAGAACTCAGGGTGCCATCTGCACTGCTCTTTCCCGGGGCATTTAAGGCAGCGCCTTATGCGGAGATTTATCTCCCTGATCCTTTTGTCGGCGCACTCGTGGTCGAAAAACTTGAAGTTATCGTAATATTTCCTGAGATAAGCCCTGCTGTATTCTACCATGGTGCTCCCTCTTTCCGTAAAAATCCGCGCCATTCCCGCTTCAAGAGCGGTTTCTGGCGCTCATTGCCAGAAAGTGATATTCTAGGGTCTTGCTTGATTTCCTCTTTTGCCACAAGATGCCTTTCCCGCCGGGCGCCACAGGAGCCGGTACCGTGAGCAGGGGAAAAAGGAGATTTACCTCGCAGAGAGAATATGTATTCAGGAATCCCGGAAAAAGCTCTTGCCAGGCACTCTCTATGGTGCCTCTCAAAAGCGGCCTCATCTCCATCTGATAAAATAGTTCTTCTACGGGTGAACAAGGTCTTCGGTGTTTTGATGTCAAGGAGGGAAGGGTATGGTCTTCGGGTTTTTTAAAAAAAGCAAGCCAAGCCTGAAGCTCGAAGCAAAGCAGGAAGTGGAGATTGAGTTTGTGACCCAGGATGGGACGGAAAGCTTTTTTACCGTGGTCCTCGAGATAGACCGCAAGCGGTTCACCCTCAAGACCCCGCAGAAAGGAAGCAAGGTTTATCCCTGTTCCATAGGAGATGAGGTGCTGATAGCTTTTCTTGACGCAAGCAACGTCTCCACTTTCAAGTCCAAGATACTTGAGAAGCGCGACAGGGAGATCGACCTCACCATTCCCTCTGATATTGCCGAGGAGAAGAGCCCCTTCACGGAAAATGATTTTTCCGTCGAGATCCCCGTGTCGGTGGAATACCGGGCAATCAGCACGGCTCATCTCCAGACGGCCACCACCAAGGAAATAAGTGCCACAGGCATAAAAGTAATCACCAACCTCCCCATTCCCAAAGAGACCCTTCTTTACCTTGAACTTGAAATCCCGGACTCACCGGTAATCAAGGCGAAGGGAAAAGTAGTGGGAAGCCAGAAGCTCCCTTCCGATGCCCGCAAGAGTGTTACCGACATAGAATTTGATGACGTGGGCCCCAAGGAGCGCGAGATGATATTCCGCTATGCCATGCTTTACCAGCAGCGAAGGGCGAGAAAACAGCTTTCCCAGAGGTGAGCCCCTTGGTCTTCCGGTTCCTGAAAAAAAGGCCTGTCACTTTTCTGCGTGAGGAAGAGGTTGAAATAATCCTTTCCCCGAGAGATGAGCCCTACCCCCAGATATTTATCACCAGGATCCAGAGCCAGTCCCCCCAGAAGATCCAGATCCAGATCCCCCCGCCGGTCCTCAAGAAAAGCGCCCTGGTGCCCGGCATGGAGGTGACGATCCATTTCAGGAGGGACAATTTCCTCGGAAGCTTTCAGGCAAAGGTGATGGACGTGATGCCTGAAGACAGGCCTCCTCTCTTTTCCGTGAAGGTGCCTTCGCAGGTCCTCTGGGAGGAGATAGTCCCCTCAAGGCTTGCGCCAAAGGCAACAGTTCACCCGGCAGTCCAGGTTCCCTGCACGGTGAAAAGCGGAGAGGCTCTCTACGAGGCAGTGGTGATCTCCGTCACGGCGAGATCTCTGGAACTCTCCTCGCCGGGTGAGTTCCCTCAGGGCGAGGTAGTGGTGATTGAACTGGGCACCACCGAAAAGCTGCTCTCCTTTGAAGGGGCTGTCATCAAAAACGGCCAGGACAGCGAGGAAGGGTATTTTGTGAGTTCTGTCGATCTGTCCCGCATGGAAGGGGAAGACCATAAGCTTCTTCTCTCATTCCTTTCAAAATCCTGAGGGACTCTCCCGCCGCTCTCCCGGGCCCTGGGAAGCTCCTTCCTCTGGCCCCCGCTCCTCCCTTTCCTGAATATAGGCAGAGCCTTTCCCCCAGGAGAAGTCATAGTAGCCCCGGTGAAGGGTCCTGAAGCCTGGCAGCTCCTGCGAAAGGGAGATGACGGTTCTCTTCCCCTCAAGCTGCTTCAGTTTCTCTACGAGCGATGCGAGGGTGTCGCTCGCAAAAGTGGTGCCGGCGAGAAAAAAGATGGTTCCCTTGGACAGATCGCAGTTCAGAAAAGATCCCTCCTGCAAGGAGACCTCCTTGATGCCAAGGGCATCGAAAATTTTTCTGCCCCTCCTGATGAATTCGCCGACACAGTCAATGCCGATAGCGGGGATGTCTGCAAAATAGTGGGCGGCTGCAAGGGGAAGGCCTCTTCCACACCCGAGGTCCATGAAGACATCATCTTTGCCAGGCCTGATGCGGGCCAGGATGCTCCTGAGGGTGAGGAGAGGCGTCTCGCCGTAAATGAGGTTCCCTTCGTCGCTTCCCTGCCTTGTGATAATCCTGTAAGGGGGATCAAAAAAATAATGAAGAAAGAGGAGGAACTGGAGGTTCCACCACCATGGGCTGGTGCCGAGGACCGCCAATTCGCGCAGCTTGAGAAAGGCCCCGTGGATGAGGTTCTCGGCCGCTATGGGAAAGAGTGAGAGAAGATCTTTCAGTTTCATGGCATGCTTCTTCATAGGTGTGCTTTTCTCTTTTGTTCTCTGC
Organism: Candidatus Eremiobacterota bacterium; assembly: GCA_031082125.1. NCBI lineage: Bacteria > Bacillati > Vulcanimicrobiota > Vulcanimicrobiota bacterium. The sequence goes on along the minus strand of JAVHLM010000006.1, from coordinate 203,657 downwards.
GGTGAAGGTTCTCCCTCCCCTCCTGGCCTTTCCTTCCACTGCGGTGCCGTCTTCCGCCCTTTCCAGCCCTGAAGGGGAAAAGGCCTGCAAGGCAGAAAAGTAGCACTGATATCCAAGGGGTTGGAAGGAAGAAAGGAGACTCTTGTGGGAGCATGCGGTGCGGTGCCAGCGCTGTCTCTCACTCCCGGAGCCGAGAAGAACCTTGTCATAGGGCTTCTGGGAGTGCTCTTTTTCCTTTTGTCCCTTTTCTTTCTGAGCCGCCTTCCCTTTTTCAGGAGGCGTTACCTTCAGGCTGCCACATCTGCCGAGGACCGTGAGAAAATTCTGCCGGTCCTTACCCCTCTGGAGGCGGCCCTTTTTATCAGGAACTCGCACACGGTGATGCTTGTTGCCCTTGTGTCGCTCCTTATGGACAAAGTGCTGTCGGTCTCAAGTCTCAAACCCCTCACCGTCAGGAGGGGAGAGGCCGGCGTTCCTCCAGGGCTTCCCGAGGAGATCTTTCTCTCAATGGTGTCCGAAGGGGACGGAGCTTTCACGGAAAGAGACTGCCATCCTTTTTTCGAGGCACTTGCCGACGGGCTTATCATGAAGACATGGTTTTCCGACAAGACCATGCTCAGAAGATATTACGACGATATGGTGCTGCTGAAGAAGGAAGAGCTTAAGGCAAGGGGGGAGATCTCCAGGCCTTCAGATCTCCTCTGGGCCCTTTTTTTTGACGGCCTCGAGGGGATTTCCATAAGGAGCGGGCTTCTCCCCGAAGGCGCCCTTCCCCCTGAAGGTGCCCCGGGTGCCCGGCTTGAGGCTCTCTCGGGAGCTCTCTTCTCCCTCTATCAGGACATGACCCTCACTTTTGAGGGCCACCAGAGTGGCCCTTTTGAGGGCCACCAGAGTGCCATGAAAGAAGAAGGCGATGCATAAAGAAGAAACCATGGCCGAGGGAGGCCGCCTTCAGAAGCTTCTTAACGAGAGGCGTCTCGCCGTGGAGGCCGCTTATTCAGGGTTCCGCCATTTTTACTGGCGGGAAGTCCTCTCTCCTGCAAGAGATCTCATAGACGGGGCCCTGGGGGAATACCGCACAGGCAGGGAGTCTTTTCAGGCGGAACAGAGGGAGCTCTGGGACAGGCTCCAGGATTCTGCACGGCAGAGGAGGAAAGCCCTTGGCTCCTCTTTTATGGAGAGGGCACATGCTATGGAGCGGGATCTTACCGGGTATGAGGAGAAACTGGATTACCTTGATGCTTCCGCCCTGGTGAACAGCGCCCTGAAGGAAAGGGAGGAATCCCTCCGCCTCAGAAGAGATGTCCTTAACAGAGAGCTTTTCACCCTCAGGGCCAGGTATTCCGCCATGCGCCCTCTTTTTTCGCTGAAGGCCTCCCTTCTTTTGAAGATAAGGATAGATGAGAAGGAAAAGGCCATAAAGGAGGTACTCCGCGCCCTTGACGAGGTGAGGAGCCAGTGGGAGCTTGAACGGCGTGGCGCACTTCTTGCCCATCCCTCGAAAAAAGAGCTGTGGAAGAAGCGTACCGTGGCGATGGCCCATTTGCGCGGCCTTTCAGAATGTCTCGCAAGGGAGGGGGAGCACGGGGTGGAACGGGAAGCGATGTACGCCTTTCTCTCAAGGCCGGGCAAGGATGTCCTGTCGCCTTACCGCCATGCACTTTCTCCCTACTGTGCAATGCTCGAGGCCCACGAGAGAATCTGCCGCCAGGCGGAACAGCTCATTGAAGAGCTTGACGGGCTTGGGATTGCCCTGGATGAGCGCATGGACGATGTCTCCCGGGGTGTTGAAGTGTCTGAAGCTTCCGGGTTCTTTGCCGCGCTCTCGGCTTTCATTGAAGCCCTTTCAGAGGGCCAGGCCCCCCAGGGACCTGAAGGAATCCTGGAGGCATTCTTCGCGAGCCGGCAGCAGTTCATGGCCCGGCGGGGCGATATATTATTCCCCCCCCACAGGAATCAAGGGGAGCCGTAAGGAATGATGACATCTATGAGTTCTCCTTCTTCTCTTACCCTGCACCAGGGATCCTTGCCTGGAGAGCCCCGCCACACCTCTGGCCAAGCCATGCCCATGGTTTTCCTCACCGCAAGCGCTTTTACGGGCGGTTTTTCCCTTCTCTTTCAGCTTGCACCTCATGGAAACCTCGCATTGCTCTCTCCCGCCCTTCTGGCATGCGGTGTGTTCCAGGCCATTCTATGGCTTATGGTAAGGCGCCCCTCCCGGCTCTTTTTCTATGGGGCCCTCGTGGCGCAGGCCCTGGTGCTCCTGCTGGCTCCCCGTGCTCATGGCCTTTTCTTTGCGGTGATGGCAGGCGCTTTCGGAGCCCTCTGGAGCATCCTGTACCGGTATGTTTCTCTTTACTACGCAGGACAGGAAGGAGGACTCGAAACCCGAGGCCTCCTTGCTCTCAGCGTTGCTGCGGGATCTGTGGTGAGTGGCCTCGTGGTATTTTCTGCCTGCGGGACCGGAGAGGTCGCTGTGCTCCTTTTCTCATCGGTGTTCCTTGCCATTGGCGGTGCCCTCCCCGCTGCGGCGCTTTTTTCCGGGGAGCTCCCGGTGCAGATCTCTCTTGCCGGGACCACGGGATTCCTGCGGGGGTTCTTCCGGGGAAAAAAAGGGGGGCTCGCCATGGCTCTTACCTTGGCCATGTTTTTTACCACGATCATCACGGTGGCCCAGGACATGCTTGTGCTTTTTTTCTCGGCCCGATCCTTTCAGAGCTTCGGCGAGGCCGCCTTTCTCGGAGGGATCTTTATGATGAGTGGGGGAACGGCCACCGTGCTGTGCCTTCTCTTTGTGGTTCCCGCTCTGAAAACTCATATTGGCGTCCGTACCCTTTACGGGCTTTACCCTCTCTTTGCCCTGGTGATTTTTATCATCGCCGCCCTGGTGCCCGTGGGGGGGGCTGTGCTCCTCTGGGCCTTCATCGTGACCAGATACGCACTGGGAGGCCCTGTGGCGCGGGAGGTGGAGGTGCTGTTCTGTGACGGCCTTCCCCTCACGGCGAGAAAGGTCTTTCAGAGCCTCGTGGAGCCCGAGATTGTGGCGGGAGCGACAATATTCTGCGGCGTGATACTCATGGGCTTTGACGCGGCGTCCTCATGGTTTCTGATGGGGACTGTCTTCCTGGGGGGAGGCGCCGCGCTTGTCTCCCTTCCTGTGCTTATCTGGGGCTGCCGGGAATATATTCAGAACCTTCTGATGCGTTTCAGGGAGAGAAATATTGATGTGGTGTCCCTGGCGGATCACCTGGGCCCTCTTGGTATTCCCGATGTAAAGGCCATACTTGAAGGGGTGAAGGCTTATGATGACCTTCCCTGCCTTTTTTTCCTCCGCTCACTCCGCGAACTTCAGAACAGGGAGCTTGTCGAGTCCCTCATCGAGCTTCTTCCCGAAAAGAAGCCTATGGTCCAGAGCGAGATTATAAGCATTCTCGGGGAGATGGATGTCCAGGAGGCCTATGAGCCCATCGTGAAGCTTCTCTCCTCGGAGAACGCCCATCTCAGAGCCCATTGCATCAAGGTTCTTGGCGATCTGGACCTCCAGAAGAACATCCCCCTCATCCTGGAGCACCTCGATGACAGCTCCCCCGAGGTTCGCGCCGTTGCCGCCCTCCATGCAGGCCAGTTCGGCTTCATGAAAGAGCGCTCCTGCCAGATTATACACTCATTGCTCGCAAGCCGCGAGGAATCCGAGATCTGCTGGGGTGCCTATGCGGCGGGACGATCCCTGGACCGGTCCTTCTTCTATTATCTTGCCCCCCTTCTCTCGTCGGAGAGCCCCGCGGTGAGGCTCCGGGTCATGGAGGCCATGGAGCGCCTCATTGATTACAGGGAGCGGGATTTCCGCACTATGTTCATAAAGGCTCTCCAGGACAGCCTGCCGGCCCTCCGCCTTACTGCCCTCAGGATATGTGCGAAGTTTGGCGCCGAGGGCCTTCTGCCCCTTGTGGCCTCTCTTCTCGGTGACAGGCACAGCGATGTGCGCAGGGAGGCAATCGCCACCCTGTCCCGGCATCGCGACGACCTGCTTGATGACCTGAGAAGCTTTCTCTACCACAGCGACGAGAGGGTAGTGGAATCATCCCTTGCCCTTATCTCAGGGGGATCGACCCTTATCTCCCTCGATTGCGTGTACCGTTTCCTGGAAGTGGAGTTTCATATCGCCCAGAGAAACCTTCATTACCTTGAGGTGCTCAAGAAATACGGCGCCGAAAAGGATCTTTTGGCCAAGGCGCTTTATGATTACAACCAGAAGGCGTTGAGACATATCATGATTGTGAGCCGGAGCCTTCCCCCCCCCGCCAGGGGGCCTGGAGGCCCGCAGCTCATTGCTCTGAAAAAGAAAACGGGAGCCTTTGCCGCGGCGCTCCTGGACAACAGCGCGGGAGGAAGGCTCCGGCTCCCGAAGGAGATGGCGGCACCGGAGGATGCACTCTGGGAAGATTATCTCCACCACCCTGACAAGTGGATCAGACGTGCCACATGCTATTTCCTTGTCAGGCGCGACCGCCGTGAACTGCTTGATGAAGAGGTCCTCAGCGAATGCGACGAAAGGGGAGTGAGAGTTTTGGAGGAAATAAGCATTCTCAGGAAGATACCCCTCTTTATGAATCTCACGCTTGAGCTTCTCGCCGCCATAAGCGAGCTTTCCGAAGAGAGGAGCTACAGGGCCGGCGATGTGGTGTTCCGTGAGGGAGAGCCTGGCGACGAAATGTTTCTTATTTACTCGGGCAAGGTGAAGATATGGAAGCGGGGCGGCAGGAACGACGAAATCGTGCTTGCCGAGCTCAAAACGGAAGACTATTTCGGTGAGATGGCCATGCTTGACGAGGCACCCCGCTCGGCGTCGGCAGTGGCTCTGGAGCCTTCAGTGCTCTCGGTGCTCACCCGCGAGAAGTTTTACAACATAATCTATGAGAAGCCTGAGATTGCCATAGAGGTCTGCAAGGTCCTCTCAGGGCGCCTCCGTGAAGCCAACGAAAGACTCATGGAAACCCGCAACGCCGGGGGAAGGAATTATTAGCGTGAGAAGGCACATCTTTGAAGAGCAGCGGGAGCACATGGTGGCGATCCAGCTCAGGGCGAGAGGCATCACCGATGAGGCAGTCCTCTCCGCCATGGCCTCCGTTCCCAGAGAGGTTTTCGTGCCTCCTGAGCAGTGCGAGTCTTCTTATGAAGACAGGGCTCTCTCCGTGGGCCTTGGCCAGACCATTTCGCAGCCATGGATTGTTGCCTACATGACCCAGGCCCTGGCACTGGAACCTCACGACAGGGTTCTCGAGGTGGGAACAGGATCAGGGTACCAGGGCGCCGTTCTCAGCAGGATAGTGAAAGAGGTCTATTCCATTGAGAGGCTCCCGGAGCTCTCCGCCGGGGCCGGGAAGATCTATGGAGCCCTTGGATACGGCAATATTTATCTCACTGTCGGTGACGGGACCGAGGGATGGCCGGACCATGCACCCTATGACGCCATTATGGTGACGGCAGCCTCTCCGGTGATACCGGAGCCGCTGAAAGAGCAGATGGCGCAGGGAGGGCGGCTCATTCTCCCCCTCGAGTCCGATTTTTGTGAGGTACTGATGCTTGTGACGCGAAAGGCAGACCAGTACGATGTGGTAAGGCTCTGCGAGTGCCGTTTTGTGCCGCTCATAGGAAGGTTCGGCTACCACGGAGATCGGTGAGGCAGGCCTCCCGTTGACTCCTCTTTTGAAAATTGCTATTATGAAGAAGACAGTCTTAAGAGAAGCACCAGAAAGAAATATTTAGAGAGGGGATAGTGCCATGGCGCGGGGAAAAAGCTCAGGCAACAAGATGAGGGCCAAGTACGCGAAATACCGGGCCATGATGAAAAAGCGGGCCCAGCAGGCTGCCCAGCAGGCGAAGAAGGCCCCGGGAGTCGCCCAGGTGCAGGCTGGCGTTCCTCTCGATGAATCCCGTCCCATAGAATGCGATGATGACGTGTTCTTTTCCGAGGAAGCCCATGAGGACAAAAGGGACCGGTCCGCGAAGGGCGCTTCGGTGGTCACCGTATGGGAAGAAGGCATTGTGGCCTTTGAGGATTTTGACGAAGAGGCCTTTGACAAGGAATTCGGCGGGGAGTTCGAAGACGGCGAAGAGAGTGAAGTGAGCGAAGTGAGCGAGCAGGAGGAAATGAACAAGATCCTCGAGGGGAATTACAGCAATAAGGAAATCATGCAGTTTCTGAAGGACAGGTTCATGGGAGGCGACAAGGAGTCCTGACGGGGCAGCGAGTATTTCGTCAACAATCTGCTTACATTTCGTTCATATTTGTGACAAAATGTTAACATGGGATCTCTTAACTGCCAGAAGGAAAGATGTGATAACATATAAGACAAGGAACTATCAGCTTCCCGGCAAGGTAGATCGAGGGAGCCTTGAAGGAAAGAGTGATAAAAAATTATAAATGAAGGGAGAAAATGAAATGGCGGAAGATGATGCGATTGGCAAAATTGGCGAGGTAGGCGGAGGCACCAGCAAGACTCAGGAGACCACTTCCAAGTATGACACGGCGGCAGCCAAGGATACGGGGAAGGGCGAGGAAGCGGGGAAAACCGAGGAAACCAAGGAAACCAAGACCGATACCACAGACAAAGTAGATAAGACCGACGAAAAGGAAGATACCAAGGAAACCGACGCGGAAAAAGAAAAGAAAGAAAAGGAAGCCGAAGAGAAGAAGCAGAAGGAGATAGATGACCTCAAGAAGCAGATAGAAGACCTCAAGAAGATGGTCGAATCGCTTGCCAATAAGAAGGATGACAAGAAGGCCGAGGACAAGGCCGCTCCCAAGGAAGCCCAGCAGGCAGCTCCTGCCCAGCAGGCCGCTCCCGCCCAGCAGGCAGGCCAGGGTGGCCAGGACTGGGAATCAAAGCTCAAGGATGACGTGATGAATGTCATCAACGAGAAAATGCAGGGCATTGCCGGTGCCCAGAACGCCGCCCAGGGCGGCGTGCCTCAGGCGGGCCAGGCCCAGGGCCTCAATGCCACCCAGAGCGTGGGCGGCGTGGGCAACGTGGGCCAGACGCAGCAGATCGGGGGAGGCGGACCCCAGGGAATGGGCGGCATAGACGGAGGCTTCGGGGGCGCAGGCCAAGGAACAAGCCCTGCAGTGCAGCAGCTGACCTCCGACTGGCAGCAGTGCCAGCAGGACGGCGCCCAGGTAAGCCCCGAGACTCAGATGCTCGTGAAGACAGCCCTTACCATGTCGGGTGTGACTGACACCCAGCAGAGCCAGACTGGGAACCAGGCCTTCAACCCCATGATGGGCGGCGTGAACAAGCTCATCAACGGCCAGTAGGCCCGCAGGCAGCAGAAAGGATCCAAGAGGGAGGCACCGCCTCCTTCTTTTTTTGTCATGGCTTGCTTTTTTCCGGAAATAACGCTATGATAGAGGGGAAGGCGCCGGAAAAGATTAACATTTTCGCAACACAAAAGGCCCCAGGGTATGCTATAATAAAATTGGATACCTGTGGTCATCCGGAAGCGATAAGGAGGAGCAGTATATGGACAGAGATCCAAGAGACAGGATCGATCAGATCAGGGCCCAGAGAGGGAGAGACACGGTCCAGGTGGGCATCAACCCCATGGAGGCCTCGCTTGTTGCGCCTATAGCAGCCCCGAGCCTTACCCCCGATTCAAATATCCTGGGAGTGGATTTCAAGAGTCCATGGCTGCGTGACAGGGTGAGCCTGAGCCTTGAGGCGCAGATTGCCATGATGGAGATGAGGGCCAATTACCGCCTCACGCTGGCTGATCTGGGATATACGAACAGGATTTCCATCCTTCCCGTGCGGCCGGGCATTTTTATCAAGATAGAGCCTACAGGCTGCTACCGCATGGTCTATCACAACAGGTAGGCCTTTTCCCCTGAGAGTGGCCAGAAAGACCCCCCCGGGGTCTTTTTATTTCCAGAAAAATTCTCCCCCTTGAGGAATGAGGGCTTGTGATGGAGAACTATTTGAGAGTATACTGTGCGTCACTATACAGGGAGAGAGTGAACTGTGATGTACCGCGGCGGAATATGCCTTGTGGCAATGCTCTTTATCATGGCCGGACTGTGTGCGGCGGCAGAGCCCCTTTTCCCTTCCCCTGCAGGGGGTGGAGTCCCCCCGCCGTACCTCGCGGCCATCTCGTTCACCAAGGTGCTCATTGAGGGAAGCCTTTTCTCCGTGAGGGTCATCGTCCGTGATCCCTCGGACGGGAAGCCCCTCCAGGAGGTCCCTGTGGAGATCTCCCTCAGGGACGATCGCGGCGGGACAAAGGCCTCCTCGTCGCTCTCCACCGACAGGAACGGTACTGTGTCGCCCGCCCTTGCCGTCAGCGGCATTTCAGGGAAAGGTGAGCTTCTCGTGGCTCTTGGCAGCGGCGGCGCAAGGCGGGAGTATTCTTTCCCCGTCACCATAGAGGAGCGGAAGAAGATTCAGCTCTCGCTCTTTGAAACCCGCACCGCCGAGGGCTCTTTTCTTCTGGCCCGGGCACGGGTGCTCAAGGTGCCCGGCGGCGTTCCCGCCAGGGAAGGCATGGTGACTTTCCTTCTTGTCGATCCGGAAAAGAAGACTCTTTTTAAGACTGAGACCCCCCTGGGGGAAGGAGGAGTGGCCCTTGCCCGGTTCCCCCTCACCAGGGGGTTTGCCGGCGGGGAATATGAGATGAGCGCCCTTGCAGGTGAAGCGAAGTCCGCAAGGAAATTCAGGCTCACGAGAGCACCCCTTCAGCCTCTCATTGCGGTGCTTGAGTTTGATCGTGAAGCAGCCGTCTCAGGCGACACCATCCAGGGCACGGTGAAGGTGCTCCGCCCTGACGGGCGCCCCGTGCCGCAGGCAGCCATTGACCTTTCCATCACCTCGCGCGGCGCTTTTGAGAAGCTTCTGGCCCACCTTGAGCGGACTGCCGACGGGGAAGGCCTCTACCGCTTCAAGTCACTCGTGCCATCTCAGGGCGAAGGCGGAAAGATGAAGGCTCTTGCCTTTACCTTGAAAGCCTCAAGGGGAGGGCTTACCGCAGAAGTCTCCCGGGAGCTCCCGGTCTTTTCCCGCCCCTTTTTTGTCAATCTCCTTCCCGAGCGCAGGGAGCTGAAACGAGGCCTTGCCAACAAGGTGACCCTTCTGGTCACCGACCGTGAGTATGGGCCCTATCCCCTCTCGGTGACGGTGGCGGGAGAAGGGCTCTCCCAGCCCCTTGCGACGCAGGTGAAGGGATGGGCCACTTTCGAGGTGACGCCCCCTTCGTCTGCGCCCCTGCATATCCGCGTCAAGGGCTCGGACGGAAAAGGCCTCACCGTTGATGAGGAGTATACGCTTCCCGTGGAAAAAGGGAGCGACAGCCTCCTTGTGCGTGCCGACAGGAGCATGCTCCTGAAAGGCGAGAGTCCCGCCTTTACCGTGCTCTCTACAGAGGCCCGCGCACTGGTCTATCTTGATTTGTACTCGGCTGGCCAGCTCTGCGCCACGGCGTCGCTCGCCATGACCGAAGGCCATGGAAGGCTTGTGCTGCCCCTGGATGAGCGCCTTGAAGGGCTTATTGAGGTAAGGGCCTCCCTGGGCGTAAAAGATGGGCCCAGAGACATCCAGTGGCTATATGTCTCGCCCCATGAGAGCCTGCAGATAAATATGGGCGCCATGAAGGGCGTCTATGTTCCGGGCGAGGTGCTTCCCCTCGCCATCAAGGTTGAGGCCTCAAGGGAGCGGTTCCTGGAGGTGGGCCTCAGGAGAAGGGCTGGCTCCACCGGCCCGGTGAGCTACAGGAGATCCAACTGGATCTCCCTTGTGGACCCTCTCCCCCTTGACGGCTCCCCTGACATGTGCCGGGCCCTTGAGAGGGCCGTCTTCAGTGACGCCATCAAGCTTGAAGGCTTAAGGCAGTTTTTTGGAGCTGCCCTTTTTCTTCAGCTTTCCCCGGGGGAAGAGGCCTTCACCTTTGAGAGCGGCGGGGAGGAGCCCCCTGAAAGCGATGAGCTCTCGCAGGTGCTCGAGAGAAGGACCGTGATGCTCCTCACCGGGAGCAGGCCGGACGGGGAGCACTTCCCGGAGGGAGCCCGCTACGGCCTCGCAGAGAGGATGTCTTCCTTTTACCGCAAAGAAGCGTGGCCCGGGGACGAGAAGAAAGAGGGGCGCCAGGCGCCGCCTGCAGTCCCCATAGCCCTGCCCTTTGACGGCTCCCGGAGGAACACTCTTCCTGCCGTCTATTATTTTGATCCCTCGAGCAAGGTGGCTCCCCGTTCGACCCTTGCACGGGATATTCTCCTCCCTGCCCGCAACCTGCAGGGAGAGCTCTTCGCGGGGTCCCTCGACGAGAACTGGGAGATCACCCAGAAGGTCACCATATTCCAGGAGTTTCTCTGCGAGATTCCCCGGTTTCTGGAGCCCTGCCTCGTGGAAGGCGACAGCATCTCCCTTCCCGTGAGGCTGGTGAATTACCTCGGTGCTCCCCGGGAGCTTCTAGTGGAGATATCGAAAAGGGACTGGTTTCTGCTTTCGGGTGACCGTGAAAAGAAAGTGACAGTCCCTCCCTACGGCGAGGCTTTCCAATGGTTCCCCCTCACCATAAGCCGTCCCGGCGGCCCCTACAAGCTTGCAGTGGCCGCCCGCAGCGGCGGTGCTTACCAGGAGGTCCGCGCTGACTGTACTGTTCTGCCGAAGGCATACGGGCATGAGCAGGCCAGGGAGGGGAGGCTTGAAAAAGAGTGCGCCCTCTCCTTTGAATTTCCGGGAGGTGCCAGGGAAGAGGGACGGGAGGTTTTTCTGGATATTTACAACAGTGCCGCCTCTCTTCTCGCAGAGGGAGCGGAATCTTCAAAAAAGAGCCTCTTTGTGACTGCCGATGAATTCGCTGCCAGGATGCTCGAGAACGCTTTTCTCGCAGGGGCAGCGGTGCCGCAGGGCGGCGAGCAGGGTCAGAAGCTGCGGGAATCATTCCAGCAGGATTACGGCAGTCTTCTCCGGTTTGAAAAGAAGGGCGGCGGGTTTTCCCGTTATGCCGGCGATGAGACCTCCGGAGCGGCCCTCACGGCCTTCGTGGTGATGGCCCTTAAAGAGGGGGCGAAGCTTTCAGTGGGCGATGAAAAAATGGCGGCGCGGCATGTGAAGTGGCTCTTCTCTGTGCGCAGGCCTGACGGGAGCTGGGTCGAGGAGAAGGGGAGGGGCCCGGCGCCGGAGCTTTGCACGGCCATGGTGACGTGGGCACTTCTTCAGTGCGGGGTACCCTCTGACGAATTGAAGGAATCCCTGGCATACCTCGCTGACAAGGCAGACCGTTCCAGTGAAAGCCTCACCATGGCTCTCCTGGCCGGTATTCTCCGCCGCAGTGCATCTGAGAAGGCAAAGGATGCAGAGGAAGCGCTTCTGCGCTCGGCCCTGTCCCGGGGCGGCTTTTTTTTCTGGCAGGGGAGCAGGTCACTTTTTTCGGGTGCAGAAGGCACTGCCGCCGACCTCGAGGCCACGGCTCTGGCGGTCATGGCTCTTGAGCCTTCCCTTCTCGGTCATGAGCGCGCCGTATCGGTGACGGCCTTCTTTGTCGGCAACAGGCTTCCTGACGGCACATGGGGCACACCATTCACCACGTGGCTTGTCGCTGCCGCTCTTTCGCGCCTTGAGGAGGGGAGGTGCGCCTCCGGGAGCCTGGAGGTACAGGTAAGCGGGAGGAAGGCAGAGACCCTCAGCTTTCCCCGTGGGGAAGGCCCTCTCAGGAGGAGCATCCCGGCATTTTCCGCGCCGCAAGGGGTGGTGACGCTGCGGCCCCGCGTCGATTTTCCCCTCTACTACCGCCTGCGCGGGCGGTACTACAGCGAGGCGCCTGCGTCAAAAGGAGTCGAGGTGGCAAGAGTGGTGACGCCTTCGCGGGTAAAAAGGGGGCAGGATGTCGAATATACCGTCACCTGGAAAAGTGCTGTCCAGGGGCCCGTCACGGTGACCATACCGGTTCCCTGGAGCCTTGAGGTCAAGCGTGAGGCCCTTGAAGCCCTCAAGGGGAAGGGCGACATTCTTGACTATGCCATGACGGGCCATACCCTCAGTATAGTGATGCAGGGGAAGGGGGGGCGTCTCTCAATTCCCTTTACGGCGGCCCTCCCCTGCCGCATCACTGTGGCTCCCGCCGAGGTGAGGGGATATGAGTCTCCCCGCGTGGGAGGCGCAAGTCCTTTTGCTCCCCTTGAAATAGAATAAAGGAGAACCGCTCATGGAAAACCATCGAAGGCTTGTCTGTTTCGACCTGGACGGCACTCTCATTGACGGCACTGTCTATATCTGGCAGACCCTCTATGAAACCTATGTAAAGGATGAGAGCCTCAAGAAGAAAATCACCGAAGACTATTATGCCAAGAGGATCACTTACGAGGAGTGGTTCCTCCACGATCTGGAGATCTTCAGGGACCACGGCGTCACCGAAGAGAAGATGCGCGCCTCCATCCGCTCGCTGAAGCTCATGAAAGGGGCCCGCGAAACACTTGACGAGCTCTTGAGCCGTGGATACAAGCTTGCACTCATTTCTGGAAGCCTCAGCATGGTGCTTGACGAGCTTTTTCCTGACCACCCCTTTTCCGATGTCCTTATCAACGAGGTCTATTTCGACGACCATGGCGTCATCTCGGGGGGGAAAGCCACCCCCTACGACGTGGAGAAGAAGGGCGAGGGCCTCAAGGTGATTGCCTCCAGGGAAGGAATCCCGCTGGACCGCTGTTTTTTTGTGGGCGACAATGAAAATGATCTTTCCATAGCGGAGACGGCCGGTTTTTCCATTGCCTTCAACTGCAAGTCCGAGAGACTTGCACGCGTTTGTAATGTGGTAATCTACGAGAAGGATCTCAGGAAGATTCTCACCGTCATCCCCTAGAGGGATTTTATATCCTTGGCAGGAATCCAGCCCTGTATAGGCCCTCCTGTGGAGGCATTGTCTTTCTGGCCCTGCACCGCCACTTCCACCCAGTCTTCCTCGGTCCTCAGGATGCGCACCTTCGTGCCCTCGGGGATGATCACGGAGATGGCTTCCTGGAGGCTTGGGCTTGAATGGACCTCTGCCGACGGTGCGGTGATGATGCCGCTCTGCTGATATTCCCTCTGATAGATCGCAGTGGCCATGAGGGCCGTTCCCATGAGAAAGAGGATGGCCACGGTGCAGAGTGCCCAGAGGTACTGCTCCTTCTTGAGGAACACATAGAGGATGATAAGGGCCACAAGGCCCCACCAGAGAAGAAATACCGCCACGGTGACCTCGTTTATGGAGGCGAGGGAGAGGATGGATGCTCCCTCTTTCCCCTCGGGGGCCCCGGCTTTCTGCGCCGCCTCCCTTGCAAATTCCAGGTTGAAGGCAATGTCACGGTCCCTGGGAAGAAGGCGGTGGGCCTTCTCATAGTAAAGAATGGCATAGCCGAGCTTGTTGTCCCTGAAGTAGGCATTCCCGAGGTTGTAATAGAGCTGGGGGCTTGCCACTTGCTGGATGGCCGTTATCTTCAGGTAGCACTCGATGGCTTTCTGGTAGGTGCCGTTCCTGTAAGCCTCGTTCCCTTCCTGGAAGAGCCTGTCCGCTTCGCCTGCGCCGGCGAAGGCCTGCGAAGACAGAATCAGGACAAGCAATGCGGTGAGAAGCGCTTTTTTCATTGGGAGCTCCTTGCGGTGCGCGTGGCTTTTTCAATGGCAGTCACGAGTTTTTCGCAGCGCTCCAGGTCCTTTGACGGATCGCTGTCTTTGCTGTCCTTTGAAGCGAAGCGGGCGAGATCGCACTTTGTGAGGAACTCTTCAAAGGACCTCAGGGCGGCCTCGTCAAGACCCCTGTCACCAAGAGATTCCTTTATCTGCGAGATGGTGAGGCCGGAGCCTGCCATGTCAAAACGGTTCCTGAGGTACTCGTAGATGCCTTTCTGGACCGCCGCGTAAAAGGTCTGGGGGTCTTTCGCAAGCGATCTTGCGCTTTTCAGGTGGGTCCTGAACTGGCGGTAAGCCTGGGACTTTCTCATGAGGGCCGTATTCTTCTCAAGATGCTCTTTTCTTCTCAAGGTGAAGGCAAAGCCTCCCAGCAGCACAAGAGGCAGAGCCCCGGCAGCAAGGAAATAGAGGTTTTTATAGAGGGGGAGGTCCTCAGGGGCGCATTTCCTCATGAAAGACTTGATGTAGCGGATATCAGTCTTCTTTACCTCGAGGGGCTGAGCTCCTGATACCTCGGGAGACGGCCCCCCTGCCGACGGGTTCTTCGGTGCCGTCACCTTCACTTCCAGAGGTGATGTGGCGACAGTGCGGTAGGCCTTCAAGGCAGGGTCAAAGTAAGAGAGGGTGATGGCGGGAATGACAAGGGTGCCCTCCTTCCGGGGAATGAGGGTGGTGCTGAACGATTTTTCACCAGTCACCTTTGCGCCCTGGGGGGTGGTGCGCTGGGACTCAGTGGTATCAAATTTCTTGAATCCCGCCAGGTCGGGGAGCTTCGGCAGCTCTATGGTGGAAGGGTTCCCTTCACCGCTAATCCTTATGGTAAAGGTCACAGGCTCGTCCATGGGCGTCTCTCCGGGATCGACTTCCGCCTCGACCTTGAACTCCCCCACGGCATGGGTAAAATGGGAGGGCGCTCCTTTCGGGAGCTCCATGACCTCCACGGGGAGGGGATCGGTCTTCACGGTCTCCATGGCGCCGCCAAAAAAGCTCATGACCTGGTAGTTGGCGGTGACGCTCTCGACGGTGAGCGAGCCTGACGAGATGGGGTAAAGGATATATTTCTGCTCAATGACGGCGTATTTCTGCCCCTGGAGCGTCGTATAGTAGCTTCTTGGCGATTTGATCTCCTCGATAAGGAATCCCTGGGAGGAGGGAGGCAGGAGCCGGTGGTCCAGGGAGACCTCTGCGGGATAGCAGAAGTTGACGGTGAGGATCAGCTGTTCATTCACGTAAGCTTTCTTTTTGTTGAGGGCCGCCACGGCGAAGACCTGCCCCTGGGGCTCCTCGTCCATGAAGGGAAAATTGGGAAAGGGCGTCGAAAGAGCCGGCGGCGCCCCGTGGGGATGCAGGGAGGGAATGGAGGGAGGCGCAGGGATGGTGGGGCGGATCGGTGTGGCGAAAGGAAGGCCTGCACCTCCGCCCCCTCCTCTTGTCACTTCAATGACAATGGGGTCTGTGGCATAGGTGGTGCCGCCCGCCTGGAGGGTCACAGGCTTGATGGTAAGGGTGCCGGCCCTCCTGGGCTGGAGCACATACTGATAGGTAATGGAGGCGGAAGTCTGGAAGTTGATGATTTCTATGTTCTGTGACTGGAACTGCGAGAGGATGGTGAAATCTGCAAGAGAAGGGAGTACCGGAGGGGGGGCGTTCTCACCCCGCACTGTCACCGAGAGGGTGAGCTGTTCACCCAGGGAAAGGGAGGTCCTGTCCACATCTGCCGAGAGCTCAATCCCCTGGGCGTGGAGCGCCGCGGCACAGAGCGCCATGAAAGCGAGGCAGATGAAGAGAAGTCTGTGTGCAGGTCTTGCCATGGTTACCAGTCCTTGTCGGTTTTCCTTACCTGATAGCGTGCCCGCAGCTGCTTGAGCTGCTTTTCCTCCTCTTTCTGGAAGGCCTTCAGGATCCTGAGGGCCTGCTCCTTGCTGATATCCTCTTTTTCGGGAGGCTGCTCGGGAGGAGGCTCCTTGTCCTTGTCCT
>JAVHLM010000006.1:0-187925 GCA_031082125.1 Candidatus Eremiobacterota bacterium | reverse complement strand
TGTCCTTGTCCTTGTTCTTGTCCTTGTCCTTGTTCTTGTCCTTGTCCTTGTTCTTGTCCTTGTCCTTGTTCTTATCCTTGTTCTTGTCCTTGTCCTTGTTCTTATTCTTATTCTTGTTCTTTTGCTGGTCTTTGCGCAGGGCAAGCTCCAGGTTGTATTTTGCATCCTGGTCGTCGGGATTTCTCCTCAGGGCCTCCTTGTAGCTCTCGATGGCTTTCTCCAGGTTCTCCATGCGGTAATAGCTGTTTCCCATATTATAGTATGACTTGGCGCCAAGGGCCGTATCCTTGATGCCTGCTGTTTTTTCGAAGTCCTGGACCGCCTCCTTGTACTTGTTCTGCTTGAAGAGGGCATTGGCGATATTGAAAAGGGGGATGTCCCACTGAGGCTTGAGGCTCATGGCCTTCTCGTACTTCTTTTGCGCCTCCTGGTATTTCCCTTTTTCAAAGTCCTTGTTGCCCGAGCGGATCGAGGAATAGACCGATGCCCGCAGAGGCGCCGACAAGAGCAGCACCTCAAGGATCACGAGCAGGGAGAGCATAAGGAGCTTACTGTGCCTCGGTGATTTGTGCACGTTTCCCTCCTTTTGTCTCAGAAATAAGGGCCTCGATGACAAGAAGCACGAGAGCCATGAAAAGAGGATACTGGAAACGCTCAATATATTGTTTTTGGAGTAAGGTGCCGAATTCCTTTTTTTCCATACCGAGTATGGTGTTCGCAATGGCCATCATGCTTCTCTCGTCATAGGAAGCCCTCAGGTACATGCCGCCGGTGGACTGGGCCAGCTCCTTGAGTGATTTCTCGTCGAGCTTTGAGATCACAATCTTTCCCTTGACATCAGTTTTGGGAGCGATTTTCGCGTTCTCGGCGTTTTTCAAGGGGATCTCGGTGCCTTCAGGGGTGCCCACACCGATGGTATAGATCCGCACATGTTCCCTGGCGGCAAGCTTTGCGGCGTTAAGGGCGTCACCCTCGAGGCTCTCGCCGTCGGAGAGAATGATGAGGGCCTTGGAGCCTTTCGCCCCGCGGGGATAGCTTTTCACGGCAAGATCGATGGCATCGGCAAGCGAAGTGCCCTGGATGGGGATTGACGAGGGATCGAGGTCGTCAATGTACATTTTCACCGCGCTGATATCGATGGTGAGGGGGCACTCAATATATGCGGCACCGGAGAAAGCAATCACCCCGATCCTGTTCCCCTGGAGGTTGTCAGCCATCTTCTTGAGAAGGGTCTTTGCAAAGGCGAGCCTCGAGGGCTTGTAGTCTTCAGCGAGCATGCTCTGCGAGCAGTCAATGGCGATGAAGACGTCAACCCCCTTGCTCTGGATGGTTTTTTCCCTCTCGCCCCACTGGGGGCCTGCGAGGGCAAGGACCAGGAATATGACGGCAAGCACCACCAGAAGGGCCTTTACCTTCTGTTTCCTGAGGCTGAGCAGAGGGGCAAGCCGTGAGAATGATTTTGCGAAGCGCTCCTTTGCCTTTCTTTTCCTGTCAAACATCATCACGTAGAAGATAATGAGCAGGGGGACAAGGAGGAGCATGGTGAGTGATTCAGGAATGGCCCAGCGCATAGTCTCCCCCCTTTATGGTATTTTTCTCAGGATGCCCTGGCTTGTGATGATCTCGACAAGGAGCAGGGCCAGGGCCGGCCAGAGAAGGTATTGGTAAAGCTCCCTGTAGTCAATGTTGACTCTGGTCCTGGTGACGGTTTTTTCCATACTGTCAATGGTCTTGAAGATCCTTGAAAGGGAGGCCTCGTCAGTGGCTCTTTCAAAGGTTCCTCCGGTAATGGTGGCGATTTTGGTGAGGGTCTCCTCGTCAAGGTCCTCCTGGAGCATCACGTAACGGGTGCCGAATATCCTGTCTTCTACGGGAAATGGAGCGGGGCCTTTTTTCCCCACGCCGATGGCATATATCTTGATGCCCATGGACTTGGCCAGTTTTGCCGCCGAGAGAGGGTCAAGCATGCCCACGTTGCTCCTCCCGTCGGTGACAAGGATGATTATCTTGCTCTTGGCGGTGCTGTTCTTGAGCCTGTTCACCGATGTGGCCAGGGCGTCTCCAATAGCCGTCCCGTCAGTCTTGGTGATCCCTTCGTCCACTTCGTTGAGAAACTGGAGCAGTGATCCGTAGTCGGTGGTGAGGGGGCACACGGTGACGCTCGCGCCGGCAAAGACCACCATGCCGAGCCTGTCATCCCTCCGGCCCCTGATGAAGTCCTGCACCACTTCCTTGGCCACGGTGATCCTGTTCTTGGGCTTGAAGTCAAGGGCTTTCATGCTGGGCGACGTGTCAAGGCAGATGATGATGTCGGTGCCCAGGGAGGTTCTCTCCTCGCTCTTCTGGCCGAACTGCACCCTTGTGAGGGCGAGGATCAGGAGGGTGAGGGTCACCACTCTCAGCACCATGGGGATATGCCTGAGCTTTGCCGCGAGGGGAGAGGCGCTCTTCCTTGCCGTCTTGACCATGGAAAACCTTACGCGGGCGCTCCTCTTGCTTCCCCATTTGAGGAGAAAGAGAAGGAGGAAGAGCGGAACGATAAGAAGGATCAGGTATAAGGGATTGGCTATGTGCATCGGTGCCACCTTCCCTTCAGGCTGGCCATGGCATTATTTATTCCGGGGCTCATGCTCTGGCCCTCCTTTCTCTGCCACCTCAGGAGGCCTGATGGCTGACAGGATCTTTTCCGTTACCTGGAAATCCTCGCCGAAACGGGGCTCCTCGGGGATATACTTTGCGAATTTCACCATGTCGCACTGTGAGAGAAGGGTCCTTATGTCATTGAGCGATGTGGCGGTGAGGCGGGTCTCCTTGAGCTCCCGGTAAAGCTCGGAGGTGGTCCTGTCCAGGGCCGCGACGTCGTAGCGGTTTTCTATGTATTCCCTGAGTATCTCAGAGAGGGCGCTGTAATATTCCTTGATCCGGCCTTCCCTGAGGAGGGCCGATTCCCTGAGGGTCCTGAGCTTCTCTTCGGCAATCTCTTCCGGTGAGCGGTATCTCTCGGCGGCGAGGCTTTCTTTTCTCCTCCTTATGGCTCTTACGATGAGGTAGATGGCCAAAAGGGCGATAATGGTGAGGAGGGCTCCCAGAAGGTAATACCACCGCGGATAATCCACCTGGATGGGGGGCTTTATATCCTTGATGTCCAGGTTTTTCTGATCCTTGGGGAGGACGCTCTCGATGGTGATTTCCAGCTTGTTTGAGAGGACTTCCCTCCCGGTGCGGTCCTGCGGCGAGAGGGAATAGCGGACCGGAATGGGGCCGAGGATTTTTTTCCCCGTGGAGAAGGTGGCTATCTCGAACTGGTAGATGGTGACGATCTTCCCTTCATGGTCGTTTTTGACGGGCTTCTTGGTATTGCGGATCTCGAAGTCCCCCAGGAACTGCTCCGGGCCGGGCTCTTCTACGGTGTATTCCGGCGGTGTCGTCACCTCAAGGTTCAGGTTGATGAGGTCCCCGATTTTTATCACGTTCCTGTCCACTGAGAGCTTTGCCGTCACCTGGTCCTCTGAGGGCGCCTCAGGAGAGGGTGAAATTGACGGCATCAAGGCTGGCGAAAGAGAAGCCTGGGGCGATGGCGCCGGTGAAGCAGGAGACACCGCCTGCGAGGAGAGGGGTGTCTGCGCCCATACCGCAGGCGGGGCAAGGAGGGCTGCAAGGATGAGAAGGGCTGCTGATAGTGATTTCATAAGCTCCTCACCGCTTTCTTCTCGCACGCATCTTGAAGAAGGTATAGAGGGGATTCACGTATGACTGGTGGGACCAGATATTCACGCAGTCAACGCCTATCTGCTTGAAGAGCTTTGTGCGGCTCTCACACTCCTGCCTCACGAGCCTTTCATATTCCTCACGGAAGGCCTTGTCATTTGTGTCCACAATGAGGGCTTCGCCGGTCTCGCTGTCTTCAAATTCCACCAGTCCCACGGGAGGCAGCTCCTGCTCCCTTGGGTCCCGGAGGTTTATGGCGATACAGTCATGCCTCTTGTTGGTGATCTGCAGTATCCTTTTATAGTGATCATCCAGGAAATCAGAGATCAGAAAGACCACGGCCTTTCTCTTCGTCACGTCATTGAGAAACCTGAGGGTCTTCTCAATATCGGTGCCGCGCTCACGGGGTTCGTACATGAGTATTTCCCTTATGATGCGGAGCACGTAGCGCCGGCCTTTTTTGGGGGGGAGGTACCTTTCGGGCCCGTCAGTGAAGATGATAAGGCCCACCTTGTCCTGGTTCTTTATCGCTGAGAAGGCAATGACTGCCGCTATCTCGCAGGCGATCTCGGCCTTGGTCTTTTCCAGGCTCCCGAAGCTCTCCGACCCCGACATGTCGACAAGCAGCATGATGGTGAGCTCCCGTTCCTCGGTAAACTTCTTGATGAAGGGCTTCCCGAAGCGGGCGGTCACGTTCCAGTCAATGGCGCGTATATCGTCTCCGGGTAGATACTCGCGGACCTCGGAGAACTCCATGCCGGTGCCTTTGAAGACGCTCTCATACTGGCCTGAGAAGTATTCCTCGACAAGCCTGCTGGTCCTTATCTCTATGCGCTTGATTTTTCGGAAGATTTCCGTGTCTTTCATCAGGGGACCTCAATACCGTCAAATATTTTCTGTATGATATTCTCGGAGTTCATCTCCTCGGCTTCCGCCTCGTACGTGATGATGACGCGGTGCCGCAGCACATCCATGCCGATGGCCTTGATGTCGTCGGGAGTTACGTAGCCCCTTCCCCTTATGAAGGCATGGGCTTTCGCCGCGAGGGCCAGGTAAATCGTGGCTCTTGGCGAGCCGCCATAGGCGATGAGGGGCTTGAGGCTCTCAAGTTTGAATTTCTCGGGGAACCTTGTGGCAAATACGATGTCCAGAATGTAATTCTTTACCTTGTCATCCATGTAGATTTTCGGGATTATGGAACGGACCCTCACGATGTCGGAAGGGGTGATGACCCTGTTGACGGTAAAGGTCTGGCCTGTCGTCATGCGCTCCAGGATCCGCTGCTCCTCTTCCCGCTTCGGGTAGGTGATCCGGAGCTTCAGCATGAAACGGTCCACCTGCGCCTCGGGGAGGGGGTATGTTCCTTCCTGTTCGATGGGATTCTGAGTGGCCATCACCATGAAAGGGTCATCGAGGAGATAGGTGTTCTCGCCGATGGTGACCTGGTGCTCCTGCATGGCCTCAAGGAGGGCGCTCTGCACTTTGGCGGGGGCCCTGTTGATCTCGTCGGCCAGGATGAGGTTGGCAAAGAGGGGGCCCTTCTTGGTGGTGAATTCATGGCCCTGGGGATTGTAAATGATGGTGCCGATGAGATCGGCCGGCAGCAGGTCGGGGGTAAACTGGATTCTCTGGAATTTGCTCTGTACAATCTCGGAGAGGGTTTTAATGGTGAGGGTCTTGGCAAGACCAGGTACGCCCTCGATGAGTACGTGGCCATTGGCGACAAGGCCGATGACAAGGCGCTCGATGATGTCTTTCTGCCCCACGATGACCTTCCCGATCTCTTCCTCTATCTGCCTGACGAAGAGGCTCTCCTTTTCAACAATCCGGCTGATTTCCTTGATGTCACCTTCCATGCTCTGCTCCTTCCTCACATGACCTGGCTCGTACGGCTCCGGGGGAGTGCCCCCGCATTTCCTTTCTACAAAAACCATTATAGAGAAAAAAAAACAATTCGACAACCCTTGAAAAAAATCCTCACAGAGTATATAATTACTCTTTTATACTACATTTGTAGGAGATCCCCTCCCGGCCCCGCTGTTTACTTTTCCCCCCCTGCCGTGTAGTATATTCATGGGAGGGTCCTTTCCCCTCCCGCTCACGAGGAGCTTTTCACTTCATGTCGAAGAAAGCTCAGGGAAGGCATGTATGAAGGCTTTCAATTGATCTGCCAATAATTTTAAGGTATAATAGGGATACCATCAAACTACCTCTGCAAAGGGCGCGGTGGGTATGGCTGATACCTGGCATCACCTGGCGGTGATATTCACAAGGTGCAAGGCTCTGGGGAAGAGCGGGATCCTGCTCTTCTCTGTGGCTCTTTTTTTTGTCGCAGCCGTATCGACAGCCGCCAGGGCAGAGGATATCGGGACAGCCCAGGCATTGACGATGAAAGGGAGCGAGCTTCTCAAGGCCAATGAAACACCCCGTGCAATCGAGTGCTTTGAAAAGGCCCAGCAGGCAGCCCCGAGCTTTCCGATCCCTTACCTGCTGCTGGGCGACATCTACAAGGAATGGCTTGTCTATGACAAAGCCATAGCACAGTACAAAGGCTTTCTCCAGCTCCCCCAGAAAAATCCCGAAGTAGCCCGTTACCTTGCAGAGGTGCACAAGAAGCTCGCAGAGATTTATTTCAAGAAAGCCGAGGATGTGGAGAAAAAGAATCCCGGCGACGCGAGCGCCAGAAAGCTCAGGGAGGAGTCCCTCAAGGAATGCGAAAAAGCCCTCAAGCTGAAGTTTGCCAAGGATGACGAGAAAAAGCGCAAGGACACCTACCTGCTCATGGGCCAGAACTATCGGGGGACCGGGAGCTTCGACAAGGCCCTCGAGGTCCTCAAGCAGGCAAGGGATATTGAAAAGGACGATCCCCTCATAGGCCTCCAGATCGGCATGGTGTACATGGCAAAGAAAGATTACAAGAGCGCCAAGGAACAGTTTCTTGCCGTCAAGCAGCAGTCCGGAGGAAGGGCAGACATAGAGAAAAGCGCCGACAAGGAGCTTGACACCATCAAAAATGAGGAGATGAAAGTTTTCTTTACCTATGGCAAGTATGGAGGGGCGGGGGCTCTGGTGCTGATTATCCTTCTTGCAATACTCTTCGGACGGCGCCCGAAGAAGCGCGCCGCGGTCCAGGCCAGCATGGACGAGGGAATGGGGGCTCCTCAGCAGGAGGAGCGCAACAGTCCCGAGAGCGTCTGCCAGATGGCCCTGAAAAAGCTTCTCCAGGTCACGCAGATGCCCAAGGGTGTCGTCTTTATGCCCGATCCGGAAGAAAAGCGGCTTGTCCCCGTAAACAGCGCCTCTTTTGGCATTGACAGGAATATTGACAGCCTTGAGCTCTCCAAGGTGGACCTGAGGGAGTGGATAAGGGAGAGGGAGGGGAAACCCTTCATTTTCAAGCTGGAGCGGCGCGAGGTGAACTTTATCAGGTCCTTCCCGGATTCGGGAGATATCCTCGCAGAGCTTGAGATGCGCATTGGAGTGCCCTTTGTGGCGCAGAACAGACTGCTGGGCCTTGCCTATTTCGGCTGTGAGGAGACCAAGGACAAGCTCAAGTTCAAGAAGATTTTCGAGCAGAACCTCCCCCTTGTCACGAAAGTGGCCGGCGAAACGGCCGACCTTCTCAACGAGCTTCTTTCCAAAAAGCAGGCCATCACCGACACGGTGACAGGCCTTCATAACGAGGCCTATTTCAATGAGAAGCTCCCCGAGATTGTTGATGACGCGAGAAACAAGGGCAAGACCTGCTCCCTCATCATCGTGGAGGTTGACGGGTTCAAGGAAATAATCGAGACCTTCGGTGAGGATCATGGGGAAAAGCTCCAGAAAATGGCATCAATAGCCATCAATACCGCCCTGTCAGGCACTGGATCCATACTCTGCAGGCTCTTTGAAGCACGCTTCGGCATCATATGCCCCGATGCTTCTCTGGAGCAGGCGGTGGAGCTTGCGGAAAAATTGAAGGAAGAGATAGGCTCGGTGAAAATAGCCCGCCATATTCCCCCTTCCAAAGCGAGCGTCGGGGCAGGCACCTTCCCCTCCACCGCCATATACGCGGAAAAACTGGTGGAGCTTGTCACTGATGCGCTGGAAAAGGCGAAGAGCGAGGGCGGCAACCAGGTGCAGGTCGCCGAGAAAAAGCTCAGGACCATGGAAACCACAAGAATGACGAGGGATCAGGTCCTTGCCGCCGTTGAGCGGCGGCGGCAGGCCCGTAAGAGCCTCAAATCAGAAGGTGATGAAGAGACCCCCTCGGAGCTTCCCCAGGAAGAGCCCGCCGCCAGCCCTCCCTCATGGCGCTCCCCTCTCGCCGAGCCCGAGGAGGCGCCTTTTGAGGCTCCCAGGAAGCCCCAGGAGTTTGCCATTGAAGTCAACCTTGAAGAAAATCTTCTTCCCGAGGGATTCCCCGCAGACGGCGACGATGAGCATGAAAAGCCTTTCCCCAGGCCTGCCCGGGATGCGCTCGACAGTCTCTCCTCCCCGCAGACCCTGTCACCAGGAGCTGAACAACCCGGTATCCCGCACAGAAAGCCATGGGTGGCGCCGACAAAGCCCTCCCAGGAAGCCCCTCCCCCGCAGAGACCTGTGAAGTCAGGCCTTCTGTCGAGTCCTGCAGAGCCGGGACGAACAAGGGAGCCTCTTCCCATCCAGCCGAAACCGGATGCAGCCGCAGGGTCGGCAAAGGCCCTTTCACCTTTCGGGAAACGCTCTCCCCTGAAGGCCAACGCCTCAGACAACGGTTCTCCCTCAATAGCGCAGGGAATGGAGCAGGCCCCCCCTCCAGGGGGACCCCAGGCAGGGCCCGCAGTTCCCCAGAGGACCGGGTGGCGCTCGGGCATCAGCGGGGGTGCTTCCCCGTCACCCCCCCCTGCGGCTGGTCACCTGTCAGCGAAGGCGGGACAGAAGGCAGAAGCTTCAGGGCCCCTCAATTTTTCCCAGGAGATGAAGGAGCTTGACCACCGTGAGCCGCCGGCCTCTGAGGTTCCCGCTCCTCCCTTGCAGAGAGCTCCGGTGCCCGAGCGGAACAAGGAGGCGCCCCTCAGGCCGCATCAGCCTCAGGCGCATTCTCAGGCGGCAAAGCCTGCAGAGCAGGCTGCCGGTGCCACCATTGATCCCCTTACGGGCTTTTTTCAGCGCCAGGCTTTTGAGCAGACCCTGATTTCCGAGGCCCAGAAACTGAAGGAAAATCCCAGGGAATGCACCATGCTCTATTTCGGCATAGACGGTTTTGACAAGGTGAAAAAAGAGAGCGGGCCCGTGGCAAGAAAGCTGATAAAGGACTTCAGCGACAGGATAAGAGCCTTTGCAGAGGAAGGTCAGGTCGTGGCGGCAAGAATAGAAGAGAACGGCTTTGCTTTTTTCCTCCCCACGACACCCCTTCCCGGCGGCCAGAGCCTTGCCGGCAGGATGCAGGAGAAACTGAAAGAAGCCCCCTTTGCCGATATCCCTTACCCTGTCACCATGAGCATAGGAGTGTCATGCTATCCTCACTCGGTGAAGAGTTTCAGGGAGATTGTCATGAACTCCAGGCAGGCGATGGACCGTGCCATGAAAAGCGGCGGCAACAGCATTGAGACCGGCAGATAGCATTCTCTTGAGATAAAGGAAAGAGTCTGATGGGCATGGCGTGCGTGATTCTTGCAGGAGGAAAAGGCTCGCGCCTTATCGCCGAGAAAGGCCTTCTCGCTGTTGACAGGACCACACTGATAGAGCGTATTCATTCAAGGCTTTCCGCTCTTTTTTCATGGTTTCTGCTGGTGGTGAGTGATGAAAAACCTTACCTGCATCTTCCTTTTCAGCTCGTGAAGGACCATTATCCCGATCATGGTCCGCTTGGGGGGATATATTCAGGCCTCAGAGCTGCAGCGGTGCCATCCTTTGTGTGCGCATGCGATATGCCCTTCATCAGCAAGGACATCGTGGAGGCTCTTATGGCAAGAGCTCACGGGAATGACGTGGTGATCCCGCTGGTGAAGGGATATTATGAGCCTCTCCATGCCATCTACCGACCCTCATGCCTTGAGGCCATGAAAAGCTGCCTGGAAGGCCGTGATCTCCGCGTGGTAAGCTTTTTCGAGAGGGTCAAGGTGCTCCCTCTGGGAGAGGAACTGAGGCTTATGGACAGGGAGGACCTGTCATTTTTCAACATCAACACGCCTGAAGACTATGAAAAGGCATGCCTGATCGCCAGGGGGCTTCATGGGGGCTCACTGGCCGCACTCGGACGTAATAACTGACCACAGGGGGTTTTATGGGGCCATTTGGAATTCAGGAGCTTCTGGTGATTCTGCTGGTGATACTTCTTATTTTTGGCGCGAAAAAGATACCGGACCTTGCAAGAGCCCTGGGCCTCTCGGTATCGGAGTTCAAAAAAGGGCTTTCGGAAAAGGAAAAAACTCCTGAAGAGAAGCCCTCTGAGGGAAAAAAGTAACGTCCCGGCATCTGGCGGGAAATGGCGGTAATGATGGGTATCGGATTGCCGGAATTAGTCGTGCTCTTTGTGCTTGCTCTTCTGATTTTCGGACCCAGGAAGCTCCCGGAGATAGGAAGGTCCCTGGGAAAAGGAATCGCAGAGTTCAAGAAATTCGCCGAGGGGAGCCACTCCTTTCTTCAGGGTGAGGAAGAGCATGCCTTGCCGCTGGGAGAGGTTTCCCCCCCGCCCGTTGAGGGGGAGAGCACCCCGCCTGACGGGTCTTTGCCGGAGCAAGCCACCGGCGACGGGGGGAACACCAAGGCTGAGCAGGAGCATCTGCCTTCCTGAGAAGGAGTATCAAGAGATTTAGGGAATTTCATGATGCGATGAGGCGAGATGGTTTTATTCTGAAAAGGGAGAAACAAGGCGCTTTATGGAAGACGGAGCACAGGATACGGCAGTGACAGCCTCCCAGGACACAGATACCCCGAAGAAGATGAGAAAGGTAGTGGCAATCGGCGATCTTCATGGAGACTATTTCCGGCTCCTGAGGATCCTTGAGGAGCAGCAGCTCGTCATCCCGGGAACGACGGTGTGGAATCCTGAGAGCGATACGGTTGATCTCGTCCTCATCGGGGATTATGTTGACTGGCGCGGCGAGGCAATGGAAGGCGAGCAGGAGGAGTGGCCCCGGGGCCCCTGGAGAATCCTCCAGACGATCAAGAAGCTCTCCCGTCACGTGCAGGAGCTCCGCGAGCGATTTCCCTCTTTCCGCTCCTTTGTTCATCTCGTGCTGGGAAACCATGACGAGATGATGCTGGAGGCCCTTGGCGTCTTCGAGTTCATCACCGACGAGGATCTCCAGTTTATCATGGAGAACCCTCAGCAATACTGCGTGATAGTAAAGAAATACATGAAAGAGAAGAACCTGAGCTATGAGTCTGCCGAGATCATACTCCGTTTTCTGAACTGGTATGTCCAGGGCGGCGAGGGGACCATCAGCAGCTTCGGCGGCGTTGACGCCTGGAGAAAGGCCATGGAAGGCGAAATGGGGGAGTTTCTCCGCCATACGCTCAGGCTGGGATTTGTGATAAACGGCAGGCTATACTCCCACTCCATACCCGATAAGAAGGAGTTCTGGATGCCTGTGGACAAGGTGGATGAGCTCTCCAGCGCGGTGAAGTTCAAGGCAAAGGAAGCCTTCCTCTGGGGCAGGAAAGTATGGGGCTTCGATTACTACACGGGGATGCGCACCAAACCCTTTACCAATGAGGAGCTTGAGGAGATGATGAAGCTCATGGGCATCAAGGGTTTTGTCGTAGGCCACACCCCCATGCATAAGCTTGAGCCCGTGATTGCTTATGAGGGAAAGGTGGTCAACATCGATCTCCATGGTATGCCCAAGAGCGAGCCGTTCATTGAAATCTATTATCCCGATGGTGGATGATGACCCCTGCGACAGTTGCTGAGACGGGCAGAAAAGTTGTTTCAAGCGTAGAGAAAGTAATCATCGGGAAACACCAGGTCATCGAGCTCGTATTGTGCGCCCTTTTCTCCGAGGGGCATCTTCTCATCGAGGATGTACCCGGCGTGGGAAAGACCATGCTCGCCAAGGCGGTTGCGCGGTCCCTGGGCTGTTCCTATGCGAGGATCCAGTGCACCCCCGACCTCCTTCCTTCCGATATTCTGGGCGTCAATGTCTTCAACCAGAAAACCGGTGACTTTCTCTTCCGCTCCGGTCCAATCCATCATCATATCGTGCTCGTGGACGAGATCAACAGGGCCACGCCCAAGACGCAGTCAGCCCTCCTGGAATGCATGGAAGAGCGCCAGGTCAGTATTGATACCGTCACCATGGCTCTTCCGCGGCCATTCATGGTAATTGCCACGCAGAACCCCATTGAGACAGACGGCACCTTTCCCCTCCCCGAGGCGCAGCTTGACCGCTTCTTCATGCGCCTTTCCCTCGGTTACCCCTCTTTTGATGCAGAGAACGAGATGCTGGTGGGGCAGCAGCTTGTCCATCCCATCGAGGGCATCAAAGCCGTCGTGACCCTGGAGGAGCTCATGGCGATGCAGCAGATTGTCAAGGCTGTCCATGTTGAGGCTACGCTCCGTGAATATATTGTAAAGATCGTGCAGAAGACCAGAGACAGCTCCACACTCTCCCTGGGGGCAAGCCCCCGGGGCTCCCTTTCGCTCTTCAGGGCCTCTCAGGCCCATGGAGCCCTCAAGGGGCGGGACTACGTGATCCCCGATGACGTGAAGGCCATGGCATCAGTGACGCTCTCCCACCGCATAAAGGGCAGGTATGATTTTTCCCGGAACGGCGAGGGCCAGAGAGTGATTCAGGAGGTGCTCGGCGAGGTAACCGTGCCCGTGTAAAGGAAGAAACCTATGGTTGCAGGTATCTGTCGCATGGAGCTCCATCTGCTCGAGGAGCCCGACTCATTGAAAAAGAAGCGCGCCGTCGTGAAAAGCCTCAAGGATCGGGTGAGAAACCGCTTCGGAGCCTCCATCGCCGAGGTCGATGACCTGGAGAAGTGGCAGCGCGCCACCCTGGGCATCGCCTTTGTGACGGGCGAAAAAAAGAATGCCGAAAGCGTGCTGTCAAAAATCGCCGGCTATGTGGAAAGCGACGGCAGTGTCGAGATAATCGGGTGCATTACCGAGTATTGTACCCTTTAATTCCCCGGGGGCAGCGGTATCATTCCTCTTGAATTGGTGTACTGGGGATATCCCTGCGGAATAAGCCCCGCGCCGCTCAGGTGCCTTCCCAGGCACCAAAGCGTATAAGCCTTCTCGCTGTTGTCTGAAGTATAGCCGTAGTCGGGGATGCCGGGGTTGGCGGGACAATGGTGCTTCTTGGTGTAGTTGCCGGCATATATGGGTTCGAGGCTGTCATCGGGGTATTTGCTCTTGTTGTCAACCCAGTATACCTCCAGGGCCGCGGCGAGGTTGCGCTGATTCTGCTGGCAGGCGTTGAAGTGGGTCGTGTATTTCGCCTTCATGATCTGGGGAAGGATGATGCTTATCAGGAGCCCTATAATGGCCATGACCAGCATGATCTCAATGAGGGAGAACCCTCGCCGGGCTCCACCGGGGCCTTTCCCTGAGGGATACCTGTGATATGAAAATATATCCATTATCGTAATTATAGCAGATCCCCCTTTTTTTGTAAATTTTTTCCCCGCGCCCAGGACTGCCACCTTTTCACGGCGGCATTCCGCTCTTTTTCCTGATCGTCGAAGCAAAACCCGAAATTTTCCCCGGTGAGGTTGATGAGGGCCCAGTTGGCGGCGCTCCTTACCGAAGGGTCATTATCGCCAAGGAGGGCAATCAGAGAGGGAAGAGCTTCGCGGTCCTGATGGCGGGCTGCAAGAATGGCGGCTTTCTCCCTCACGGAGCTCTCCCTCCCGCGGAAGAGTCTTTCCCTCAGAGCCTGCGGCGGGCTTTTCCGGCTTACCATGAGAGCCTCATAGAGCGCCAGGAGTTTCTCAGGGTCTCTCTCCCTGGCTGCGGCGGTGCCTGCATTTGCGAGCTCTGACGAGGGGTCAAGTGACAGCAGCGCAATATCTGCGGAACAGCCGGTGTTTTGATGGGATGCCTGATACTCCCTGACGAGAGCGGTGGCTTTTTCCCTGTCGATGGCAGAGAGCGATTCTGTGATGGCGCCTCGCAGGCTGCTGTCTGTTTCGCTGAAGAGAAGCGCCACCATTGCAGGCAGTGCCTCTTCTGCATGGAGTGCCCCGAGAGCCCTGGCGGCCTGGCACCGCAGGGAGAGATCATGATCTCCCGAGAGGAGGGCCACAAGGGCGGGAACGGCCCTTTTTTCCTGGCGCCTTACCAGGAGGGGGATAAGCTTGTCCTTTTCCCTGTACCTGCGGTCTTCCAGAGCCATGAGAAGGGCTCTGGCGCTTCCTTCGCCTCCTTTTGTGAGCCATTCGGAGACCATGAATGTCGAGGAGAAGCGGAGCCTGTAAACAAGTACGGGAGGCTGGTGATACATGACGGTGAGCACGATGGCACCTGCTGCAGCGATAGCGAGAAAGATCCTGTCACGCCTGAGGGAGTGAGCCCAGGCAGGGCTTGTGCCCTTCTTTGCCGAGAGCATGAGAAAGTGAATGAGAAAGGCTCCCCCGGCAAGAGCTAGGCAGGGTGCCCATGCGAGAAAATGTACCGTGAGCGCCATGGGGACCATGAGGACAAGGCACAGGAGGCCTGAGGCCCCCAGGAGCCTCTCTCCCCTCCCCGCGGCACTGAAAAGAAGAAAGAGGGACCACAAGAGGAGGAGAAAGCACCACAGGGGAATAAATGGAAAGAGGTCACCTGAAAGGAGCACCCAGTACAGGGTATCGGCCCGGGCTGAGGCGGGGAGAAGGAAAAAGACTGCTGCAAGCACGATGACGGCGAGGCCGGGCTTCCCAGAGACAGAAATCTTCATGGGGAAGAGTTCTGTCTCCGCGTGCCGAACCCCTTTCTACGGCACGGTGACAGAATTCTTATGAACACCGAAAAGGAGTTGAGAGTATGATAAGAGCGCTTGCAGTCATTCTTGTGCTGTGCGGGATTTTTCTCTTTCCCCTCAAGGCTTTTGGTGCCTATGATCCTCCCCTGGACCAGGTCTACCTCTATGTCGATACCGAAGGGGGAATGAGGCCGCCCCTCTATGATCTTGCCAAGGTGCCCCGGTTCTGCCTCTACAGGAGTGGCGAGGTCCTCTATTCCTTTTACAATGAGCGTGAAGGCCGGAATGTGCTCATGAAGGGCTCCCTCGAAACCAAGGAGTGTGAGGAGCTTATCTCCTTTTTCAAGAGCAAGGGCCTCGATGACTGGAGCGAATCGTACGAGGACTGCCCCCTCAAGGATATGCCCACGACGAAGATTATACTGAATCTGGGGAACGGAGACATAAGGAGGATTAATATTGCCGGCCTTGAGTACGCCATGAAGCAGAAGACCATCCCCGAAGGGCTTATCCAGAGCTACAGGAAGATCCAGTTCTTTTCCCTTCCCTCTGCCGTGGAGTATGCCCCCGAGAAGATAGTGCTCTTTGTCAAAAAAGTCCCTGAGGAGCCGAAAGGCCCCGGTGTCCGCATCCACAAGTGGGGCTCCAAGATTGACCTGGCGCCCCTGGCTTCCGAGGCAGGCCTCTCAGGCTACGGGAGCGTCTCTCTCGAGGGCAAGAATGCCAAGAACACCGTGAGGGATCTCAAGGAAAAGGTCCTCTTCTCGAAGCCGGAATACGCTGTCTATTTCAAGCAGGGAAAGGCTTTCTACAGTCTCGGGTACCGCCCCATGCTCCTCCATGAGTATGACAGGACCGAAAAAAAAGAAAAAAAGAAACCCTCAAAGAAGGAAGAGCCACCGAAGAAGGAAGAATAATAAAGATGGGAGTGGATGGGGCCCGGTGGCTCTCACGGACTTCAAACCCGTCGGGGGGGTAACATCCCTGGAAGGTTCGACTCCTTCCCGCTCCCGCCATCTTTTCACCATGCCCCGCCTCTCCCCCGCAGGACCATCTTTTCATGAAAGGAGCCTTTTTCTATGGCGAATTTCATCATGGGCACGGCAGGCCATGTCGATCATGGCAAGTCAACCCTTATCAAGGCTCTCACCGGGATAGACCCCGACAGGCTTCCCGAGGAGAAGGAGAGGGGAATGTCCATCGATCTCGGGTTCGCCCACATGACCCTTCCCTCGGGCCATGTCCTTGGCATTGTTGATGTGCCGGGCCATGAGCGCTTCCTGAAGAACATGCTTGCCGGCGTGGGCGGCTTTGACATGGTGATGCTTGTCATAGATGCCGTCGAGGGAATCAAGCCGCAGACCGTCGAGCACCTCGATATTCTCGAGCTTCTTGGCGTGGGCCGGGGCGCTGTCGTCATCAGCAAGGCCGATCTCGCGCCGGATGGGCTTGTGGAGAAACGCCGCGAGGAGTTCAGCGAGTTGCTGAGGGGCACCTTTCTGGAAGGGGCACCCCTGGTGGCCTTTTCTTCCGTGACCGGCCATGGGCGGGCGGACCTTGATGCCGTCCTGGAGGATATTGCCCGCAAGACGCCGCCCCGTGACGAGCACAAGGAATACCGCTACCCCATTGACAGGATTTTCTCCAAGCAGGGCTTTGGAACGATCGTTGCAGGAACCCTTCTCTCGGGGACCTTGGACAAAGGCGCCCGCGTTTCTCTCATCCCGCCGGGGAGGGAGCTCAAGGTGAGGGCCATCCAGGTTCACAACAGAGAGGTTGCCAGGGCGGTGGCAGGGCAGCGCGTGGCCATCAACCTTGCCGGCCTTGAGCGCCATGAAGTGCAGAGGGGCTTCGAGCTCTCCCCCCCCGGTTTTCTGAAGCCCACCACCATGGTGGACGTGAAGATGAAAGTGATTCCGAGAGCCCCCCATCCGCTCAGGAACAATATTCCTGTGAGGATTTACATGGGTACCGCCGAGTACCTGGGGAAGGCGAGGCTCCTTGAGAAGGCGGAGCTCGTGCCGGGAGAAGAGGGATTTGTGCAGCTTCTTTTCGCAGAGCCCGCAGTGGCCATGAGAGGAGACCGTTTTATACTGAGAAACGCCTCTGCCCTTTTCACCCTGGGAGGAGGCACGGTCCTTGATCCCTATCCCGGGCTCCATAAAAAAGGGAAGGGCGACGTTATCGAAGTGCTCAGGAAAAAAGAAAGTACCGATTATCAAGAGGTCCTGATGGGCCACTTCTCCCAGGCGGCCATGACCGCGCTCCTGGAGAAGGATCTTGCCAGGGCTCTCCAGATAAGCGAAGAGGACCTTCAAAAGGCACTCCAGGCTCTGGTGCAGAAGGAGATCCTCCGCCATTTCCCCGGGAAGGGAAGCTTTGTGCGCCAGAGTGATTACTCTTCTGCCAGGGAAAGCGTCCTGGAGGGCCTGGGGCGCCTTGAGGAGGCCTCACCATCGAAGAGCGGCTGGAGCCGCCAGGAGATAATGAAGATGGCATGCAAAGCGCACCCCGATCTTCTAGAGAGGATCATGGAGGATCTTGTCGCTGAGGGCCTTGTGGCGGTGCGCGGGGGCCTCATGGCACGCCAGAGTCATAGGCCGCGCCTTTCGGGAGCCCATGAGGCCCTCAGGCAGAAGCTGGAAAAGCTTCTGGAGGGGGGGGGATTCTCCCCTGATTTCAGGCCGGAGCTCGTAAAGAAGCTCCAGTGTGACGAGAAGAGCTTCAGGCTTGTCGAGGATTTTCTTATATCCCAGGGGATCCTGCGGAAGGTTCTTCCGGAGTTCCTCATCCATGAAAGCACTTTTAACAAGGCGAAGAAACTCATCGGTGACCGCATAAGGAGCAAGGGGTCGGTGACGGCGGCGGAAGCCCGCGATCTGCTGGGCACCACGAGGAAATATGTCATCCCCCTGCTGGAGCATATGGACAATATCCATTACACGAAGCGCAATGGCGACGTGAGGGTCCTCGCTTAGAGCCGTTTTTCCACGTCGGTCCTGTTGCCGGCTTCATCTATGGCCCTGATTTCCACCACGTTTTTTGAAGAGGCTTCCATGGTGAGGCTGAAGGCCTCGTCCTGCGAGTCAAAGATGCCGTCGCGCGGAATGGCGGCTATCCATGGATCTTTGTTGACTCTCACCAGCACTCCTTTAATCACGGCCAGGGCAGAGGTGGCTCTCCCCTCGAGGGTTATCATTCCGGAGGCCATGGCGCATTTCTCGACGGTCACCGAGGGGGGAGTATTGCAGAGCACGAAGCCCTTGGACACCCCCTGCGCTCCCAGGCTTTCTCCCGGCACCACCGCCGAGATTTTTATCCTCACCGGCCCGTCTTTTTCCTCCCCTGTGCTCCATTCAAAGCGGATGTCGCCTTTCCCCTTGATGGCGTCCTTTTTCTTCGCAGGCTCCCTGAAATGCCTCCTGAGAGCCTTCCAGGTAAGGCCCTCATCGCGGGATATGAGGATGTCAAAGGAAAGCCACTCGGAAGGGAAGTGTTCCACGGACCAGGTGATCTCCTTTTTCCCTCCCCACCGCTCGCCTCCTGAAGGTGCGATGATGCGGACGGCTGGTGTTATGCCGCTTTTTGCATAATAGAGCCAGATTCCCTCGAGGATGGGCGATGACGAGGGCATCGCCGACTGGAGAAGAGCTTTCACCTGGAGGAAATTGCCCTCGGGGCTCGTGATTTTTTCAAGGTGCTCCTGGGGGTGGGGCGGTGACCATTCGCTCCAGGTGCTGTCTGGTACCGGTGCCCTGCCTGAGCGGGTGAATAAGCTCACAGAGCCGTTTTTGTCATCGCGGAGGGTCTTTTTGACCATGCCCCAGCGGCAGAGGCTTTTCGGGTCCAGGACCGGCGACAGGTACTCGCCGCGCTCCGCCTGCTCCCCGCTCATGTGCACGAGCATTGCGGGGTGTGCCGTGGCGGCCCAGAGGCCCCCTTCTTCGGAGGGGAGAAGTGCCGTGAAGGCCCCTGAGGAGGCGGCATAGATCCTTTCGGCGGGGTACCCGCCTCCTGCCCTGTAAAGGCCCCCGCGGTCGCCTGTGCCGGCGTAGACAGCTCCCTTGCCGTCAGCGGCAAGGGAGAGGACCGGTCCCTCGGGGAGATACTGCTCTTTTAGGGAGCCTCCAGGTGCGATGGCATAAAGGGCATTGCCTGAGGCGCACCAGATGGTCCCCTCGTGGCCGAGGGCCATTGCATCGACACACTCTCCCTTTGCGGCAAAAAGCGGTGCAGTGGTGCCTCCCGGTTTCACGGCGACGACGAGCCCCCTGTTTCCCGTTCCCGCGAGGAGGCGGCCTCCCGGGCTCCTTGCAAGGCAGAGGACGTGGTCCTCACAGGTCCGGGCGAGGAGCTCGGCCTCTCCCTGCGGCGTCACGCGGTAAATGGCCCCTGGCCTGCCGGTCCCCGCAAGAAGAGAGCCGTCGCTCTCGGCGGTGAGGGCCCAGAGATAGGGCTCTCGGAAGATCCGGACCAGCTCACAGCGGGAGTCCCTTGTCACCCTGAAGAGCTTTCCATGGGGCGCGGTTCCCACATAGAGGGAGCCGTCCTTGCCCGCGCAGAGGGAGGTAATGAGGGGCTCGTCGATATCTGCATACTGCTGGAGAGACGAGGCACCCTCGGTGAGGGAGAAAACTTTGCCGCCGCTCCCCGCCGTGAAAAGGGTGCGGGAAGCCCTGTCCCAGGCAAGAGCAAGGAATGAAAGCCTGCCATTGGCAGGTATCTCCCTCGAGAGGGGGGCAAGCCTCAGCTCACCTTTTGAAGAGAGAGCCACATTGTGGAAGGTGCCCCGCGCCAGATCGCTCCGCTCGCTCAATGACCACTGCAGCGGTTCCGGAACAAGAGCGCTCTCCTTTTCGCCTTCATCACTCTTCCCGGTGCCCTGATCCTGCTTTCCCGCCCGGGCGTCAGGGGCCTTTGAAGGCTGCGGCTCGGGTTCCCGCGGTGGCGGAATCGGTGCCGTCAATGAGAGGTCGTCAGACGTCCTGGCGGGCTTTTCCTGCCGGGAAGAGAAGGGGATCGACGCGAAGCCTCCGGATGATGCCGTGCTGTCCTTGCCTTCCGGGGAGTCCTGCCTGGCTTTTTTCTCGCCTATCTCCACCTTGAGGGTTTCCATGCCGTTGATGACCCATGGCTCGGCCTGCCTTGACAGGAACACGTCTTTTGAGGCCTGCATGGTGCTCTGCGGTGCGGCGGCGAAGAGTTTCGCCCGTGAGGGGGGCAGGAAGAAAAACTCATCATCGCTCACCAGGGAGGTTTCCCGGGGAAAGACTGCCTTGACGACAAGCTCGTTGTTTTTCTCTCCCTCTTCCACGAAGCGCAGTGCCTGCTCAATCCTCGAAGGCGCCGGCACAGGGATAAGGAGAGACTTTCTCATCCTCAGGGTGCCCTCGCCTCCGCAGGCGCCAATGCGTATGGTTCCCGGCGGGTAATCGGCGGGAATGGGAATGACCACCTCCCTGGTGACCGGTTTTTCCCTGTAAGGCGAGAGCTGTATCTTCACCACCATGGTCTCGCCCGGCATGTAGCGGTCTTTCTCTGTGCTTATGGCCCTTATGGTGGCAGATTTTTTTCCCGCGGTCACGTTGACGTCCATAGAGAGCCTTGTGATCATGACCCGTGAGAAGTCATTCTGCATGATACGGGAGAGATATCTGGTGAACTGTGAGGTCACGGCGCTGTTAATAGATGAGCCTGTGACCACGTCGGTGAATTCCAGCGCCCTGTGATTTTTCAGCTCCACGGCATAGTGTATTTCCGCCGTGGCGTCCCTGAGGGTGGACGTCCTTGAGCCTATTCCCTCCCTGAGGACATCGGAGAGCAGGGAAGCCGTGAGGTAGGGATGCTGGATCACTTTTACGCGGAAGGTCCTGTGGGCCGAGGAATCGCGAAGGGCTATCTCGCAGGGGACGGAAGGCGCCTTTTTCCCGAGGACGCCCCCCACTCCCATGGCCCTATCGAGGGTAAGGGCTCCCACGACACCCCTTGAGGAGGTGAACCTCACGGAGTGGTCCACACAGGGGAGAATTTCCTCGACAGCACCCGAGGTGACGGGGATTTCCACGTCACCAAACTGTGCCATTGAGTGACCGAAGCCCATGAAGCGGCTTCCTTCACAATAGGTGAGGGTCCCTGCCCCTGCAACCTCGAGGTCCCCTGAGAGGAGCTCCACGCCCAGCACGGCACCGGGCACCATGGGGGGCGCGGGGGCATTTTTCCCCTCACTGAGGGCCGTCACAGAGGTCATGATCTGGCAGGCAGGGAGGCTTTTCTCCAGGGAGGCAAGGCTTTCCCTGCTGAAGCCCCTTGCGAATACAAGGCTTTTTACGGGAGAGAGCGGTATGATTCCCTCTTTTTCGAGGCCTCGAAGCCCCGGCGTGATGAGCTGTGCATGGGAATAGCGCCTCCCTTTGATGACCACCGCTTCGGAAAGCGGAGCCTTCAGCGGGGTCCCTGCAGCCCCGCCCCGGCCTTTTGGCGGCTGCGCCGTGAAGAGCTCCTCATACATGTCTTCTGCAGGCGTCATGCCGGCAATGGGAATTTTTGAAAAGCTCCACCCGTAGGAGATGGCTCCGGCAAGGCGGTTGTTCACATAGACGGGCGAGCCGCTCATTCCCGCAATTATTCCGCTCTTGAGGCATGGTCCCCCGTCGATGCGGATAAGGATAAGATCGCGGTCCGCGATGAAGTGCCTTATCACTCCCAGGATGGTCACGGGAAATGATTCGATTTTTGTGCCTGAAAAAACCGAGCGACCGTAACCTTTCATGCCCCTTTTCAGCTCGGCTGCGGGTATGAAGTCAGGGCGGGCCGCTGACGGGAGCGCTGCAATGATAAGAAATAACAGCACCGCCGCCATCAGGAGGGGAATGCGAAAAAGCTTCATAGGTGGTCAGGCTCCGAGGCGAAATGTCAGGGATATTTCGGCACAGTCCCCTCTTTACCCTTCAGGGAGGGAGCCGAACCGGCGCCTGCCCGGGATCGTGCGCTCCACTCCAGGGCATAGGCGGGAATGAGCAGAAACAGGAGCGTGGTCTGGGTATTGTAAAAGACCGTGTCGGCAAGATTGGCCGTGAGAAAGCCCAGGAAGCCCGCCACGAAGAAAGGGAGCATGAGGGGATTCTGATCGTTCTCGCCGATGGTGATGAGGGCGCAGGAGACCTCCAGGACCATCCAGAGGAAGATGATGAAGCCTGCCAGGCCCAGGTACACGGCGATCTGGATATAGAGGTTGTGGGGATGGGGATCGAACATGGTATCCTGGGAGATGATCCCGCTGGCGCTCAGGTCCCGGGAATAGAGAATCTCGAGGGAGGAGAAGGTTCTGTTGGAGAACCCGATCCCCACCAGGGGATGATCACGGAAGAGCTCCCGCGAGATCACCCACATGCGCATACGGCAGCCGAGGCTGCTGTCATTCGTGAAGTGGGCCAGGGAGAAAAGCCGGGACCGGGTGAGCGAGAAGCTGCACATGAGCACAAGGAAGACGGCAGTGAAAGCAAGGACCGCGAAGCGGAGGTTCTTCACCCTGAGGCGCAGGATAAGGTAGGCCGCGGTGACACCAAAGGCTACCCAGCCGCTCCTGGAGTTGCTCAGGATGAGGCCGGCAAGCATGATAAGGAGCATTGCCACCGTGAAGACCCTCTTTCTGGGCTCAAGGCGCAGGTAGCCCAGGGCGAGGGGGATGCCCAGCACGAGGTTCATGGCGATGTGGTTGTGGTGAAAAAAAGGAGTGTCCAGGTGGGTGTTCTGCTGGTACGGCAGGTAGAGGGAGGGAAGGTTGGAGAGCAGTGCGGGCTTCTCAATGATTCCCCTGAGGACGGTGAGGGCGAGGGCCCCGAGATAGTAAGGCCAGAACCGCGAGCTCATGGCGGCAAAATCGCACGAGAGGAGGTAGCGGAAGGTGATAAAAGCCGCAAGAGCCGGCAGGTAGTAGTCCAGCACCATGGAGCAGTCATGGATGGGATTCCAGAGCGCCGATAACGCCGCAAAGAGGCCGAAGAGCAGGAAGGGGTCTTTCCAGGGTGCCCCCTTTTTCCAGTCTTTCTTATAAATGCGGCAGATCAGGTACAAAAAAAAGAGTGGGAAAAAGGATTCCCACGTGGTGCCGTAAAGAGTGAAGAGCGTGTCTCCTCCCCACTTGATCTCCAGCGTTCCCCATCCGATAAGGAGGAGGCTCAAGAGAAAGAGGGTCTCAAGTAATTTTCTCACATGCCCTCAGTACCTGCTAGCTCAAGTTTTTCCTGTCCCTTACCACGATAATCCCGGCAAGGGCTGCCAAAAGAAGGAGTCCCCAGGCGAGGTGAACCTGTCCCGAGGTGGTCTGGGTGGACTGGGCGGGCGCCGCGGCCTGGGCGGCCCCACCTGACGGTGAGCCGGTGGGCGACATCGTCGGGCTCCCGGTCGGGGTCATCGTCGGGCTCCCGGTCGGGGTCATCGTCGGGCTCCCGGTCGGAGTCATCGTCGGGCTCCCGGTCGGGGTCATCGTCGGGCTCCCGGTCGGGGTCCCAGTCGGACTTCCGGTCGGGCTTCCGGTCGGGCTCCCTGACGGGCTCGCTGTCGGCGTGGCAGTGCTTCCACCGGTTACTATATAGACGGCCATCTGGCCTTTCACAGGGGTTATTCCCGTGAGGGACTCAAAGGCGTAGTCGGTCTTTGTTGCCGTGAAGAAGTAGCTCTGGCCGGGATCGACCTTGTAGAAAAAGGCCTTCCCGGTGGCAGTGGTCTCCGTGGCATTCCAGTCCACCACCGAGGGCGTTCCCGTCTTGTAATAGCCGCTTGCAGCGGCCTGAGGATTTGCCGTCGCTATAGCTCCCGAAATGGCCGTGCCGCTCGTCGTCTGGTATGCCACGGTGATATAGCCGTAATTTGCATCATAGGGATGATCGTTGCCCATGATGTTGTTCCAGTCGCTGGTGTTGTAAACCGTTGAGTTGAGGACTGTGCTGGCGCTTCCCACGGCGAAGTTGAAGCTCGTCGTGATGAAGTCGGTTCCTGTCACCTGCATCACATAGTTGCCGACAGGCACATTTTCAAAGAGGTAGTTCCCTGCCGAGTCGGTGACGCAGGTGCCGCTGAAGCGCGCCTGCAGTCTCTTTGAGCCGCCGGTCAGGGTGCATGTGGCCTGTGCCACGGGGGTCGTGCCGTTGGCCGTCGTGAGCTTCCCTGAAACGTTGTACCTTCCAGTCATGGAGCTGCCGGAAAGATTGTATGAAGAGTCTGGATTTCCCTGGTAGCCGCAGCCGATGGGCATAAAAGCGATAAAGCTCATGATGACCAGGATCCCCACAAGAGCGATGAAAATATGCCTTTTTTTCATAGCATTACTCCTTTTTATAGACTCTGGTGCAGATGGAATGTGTTGTAAGGGTATTCTTGCTTCCCGCGAAAAACTCCTTCTGTCGGGGGCTCTTTCGGGAGAGGGCCGGGATTCTGTGCAATCTTGTCATGGGGAGGGAAATGGTGTATACTTGCCTTTAGAGTGCCCGCCGATGAGAGGTGCCGATGGAGAAGGTGAAGAAGTTTTTCAGGGTTGTCACTGCCCTTGCGGTGGTGGCCCTTCTCGCGGTGCTGTTTTTTCAAAGAGGGCTCTTTGACAAGGGGCCCGCCGACGAGGAGGAGCCCGGGAGATCCTCGCCGTCACCTTCGGCCTCATCGCCTTCAAGGGACAATGTGGAGCTTGAGCTTACCAACATGATTTCCCGCAAGGGGGGCACGAAGCACTGGGAGCTTAAAGCCGGCAGGATCAAGGTGAACCAGGTGACCAGGAAAGGCGACGCTTCAGATATCAGCTGCATGTTTTACGATAAGAAGGGAAAAACGGCCATGACGTTCAATGCGAGCGGTGCCGATATAGATCTCAAGACCGAGAGCCTCATGTTCAGGGGAAGGGTGAAGGGAAGCCTCACCTCCGGCGAGAAGCTTGAGGTGGCGAAGCTGAAATGGGACGGGAAGAAGAAGAGAATTTTCGGCTATGGCAGGGTGACCATTACCAAGGGCACCCTGGTGCTCACCGGCACCGATCTCACCGGTGATCCCTCCCGCAATTACTTTGAAATCCTCAGAGATGTACAGGTCCTCTGGAAGCCCGGGCCTCTGTGAGTAAAGACAGGGTCATTACGGCGGAGAGGGCGCTCTTAAGGGAGCGCCAGGAAGTGGGGAATCCTTGAAGCTTGAGATGGAAGGCCTTGTGAAATCATACAGGGGCCGCAGGGTCGTTGACGGCGTCAGCATTTATATCGAGAAGGGCGAGATAGTGGGACTTCTTGGCCCCAACGGCGCAGGGAAGACGACAACCTTTTACATGTCTGTCGGGCTGGTCATGCCGGAGAAGGGATCCATACTTCTCAACGGCAGGGATATCACGCGGTATCCCATGCATGTCCGCGCCCTCATGGGGATGGGATACCTTGCCCAGGAAAACTCGGTCTTCAGGCGCCTCACTGTCGAGGAGAATATCAGGGTCATCTGGGAGATGAGGGATGTGCCCCGGAAAGCGCAGAACGAGCGCCTTCCCAGGCTTATGGAGGAATTCGGCCTCCAGAACCTTATCAGGCAGCCTGCCTATTCCCTTTCGGGCGGCGAGCGCAGGCGCGTCGAGATTGCGAGGGCCCTCGCCACGGACCCGGATTTCATACTCCTCGACGAGCCCTTCACCGGCGTCGATCCCATTGCCGTCTCCGATATCCAGGAGATAATAATGAATCTGAAGGGAAAGGGGATAGGCATCCTTATTACCGATCACAGCGTGAGGGAGACCCTTGCCATCACCGAGCGGTCCTACATCATAAGGGACGGCAGAATCCTTGTGTCGGGCGATTCAAAGGAAGTAGCCGAGAGCCCCATTGCGCGAAAATACTACCTGGGCGAGCGGTTCAGGTTTGATGCCTGGAGCACGGTGGACCATGAAAATTCTTGACCGGTACGTTCTTTCAGAGATGATCTTTCCTTTCTTCTACGGTGTTGCCGCCTTTACGGTGCTCTTCATGTCAGTCTCCTCAAGCGAGATCATCTCGAACATGATTGCCATGGGCTCGCAGAATCTCTCCCTTGTCATGAGGTACATCCTCTGCTCCATGCCGCAGGTCCTTGTCTATACCTTTCCCATGGCCGTCCTTCTCTCGACGCTCCTTGCCTTCGGCAGGCTCTCGGGCGACAGCGAGATAATCGCCATGAAGGCCGGCGGGATAAGCCTTGTCCGCATAGGCATACCGGGCCTTTTCCTCACCTTTGTCATCTCCCTGGTCTCTTTTTATCTTGGCGAGTATGTCGTGCCCGATGCCAATTATACTGCCACCAATATTCTCATAAGGCAGATCGTGCAGGAGGCCAAGAGCGAGAGGGAGAACCTCATCATCTCCGATGTTGATGAAGAGGGCACCGAGCGCCGCATATTCGCCAAGAGCCTTGATGAGGAGCGGGGGCTTCTGCGCGGCGTCGTCATCTTTTACTTCAGGAACAATCACCGTCTCAGGGAGGTCTATGCACCCAAGGCCGTATGGGAGAACAACATCTGGAGGCTCATTGACCCGAGAACCTATGATTTTGATGAGAACCAGGGTATTAAGTACGAGTCCAGGTCGGAGGTGGGGCGCCTGCCCATCGACGTGGGCCCGTCAGAGCTTGCGAAAAGGGACCGCAAGCCCGAGGAGATGAACAGGACCCGTCTGAAGAGAAAGCTGGAGGTCATGAAAGTCGTGGCTGCCAAGTCCGGCTCCAATGACACATACTCCCGGACGTACCGGCGGATGATGGTCATTTTTCACCAGAAGCTCTCCCTTCCCTTCACCTGCATGGTCTTCGGCCTTTTCGGGATCCCCCTGGGCCTGCGTCCGCACAGAGCCACCACCTCCATCGGCCTGGGCCTCTCCCTGGTCTTTATCCTTCTCTTTTATGTCCTGATGACAGTGGGGAGGGCCCTTGGAGAGAACGGCACGCTCCCTGCCTGGCTGGGATCGTGGGCGCCCAACGTCATCTTCGGGGGCCTTGGCCTTGGGATGCTCCTCAAGGCGGCGAAAACCTGATGGAAGGAATGCTATGGTAAGAGGCATCTTGATAATTGCCCTTGTGATGTGTGTCGGCGGGATCTTTGCGTACCTGGGGAGTGAGTTCGGCAGACGTGTGGCCCGCCGCAAGATCAGCTTCCTGGGCCTCAGGCCCCGCTATACGTCGCTCCTCATCATAGTGCTGGTGGGAATGTTTGTCACCCTCTTCACCATTACTGTCATCTCCTTTTATTCTCAGAGGGCCCGCATGGCTCTTTTCGGCATCAGGGAGCTTGAGTCACAGAGAGCCCTCCTTCTCGCGGAGATTGAGGAGCTCAACAAGGGCAGGGGAAGCGCCGCCCTTTTCCGCATGAACGAGCCTTTTGCCTTGACTGTCGTGCCACGGGGCGAGGGCGATTCGGCCCGGGAAAGGCTCGTGGCAGGCCTTATCGAGGCCGCCTCAAGGGAGGTGGAGCGCAGGAACAGCCAGCAGGCCCTTTTTCTCAAGGCCAATCTCCTTCCGGGAGGGAAAAGGAAGGATCTTGTCACCCTCTCCCTCGCTGAGCGGGAACGCCTCATGGAGGACCTCTCGAGGGCCACGGAGAACGAGGTGGTCCTTGCCTGCGCGGGGAACAATGCTTATTACGGCGACAAAGTCTCCCTGCGGTTCGTGCGCTACCCCAACCGTATCCTTTTTAAAAAGGGCGAGAAGCTCTTTGTGGCTCACCTCGAGGGCAAGGCAACGGAAGAGAAGGTCTTTTTCGATCTGCTGGATTTCATGAGGCAGGTGGAATACCGGGCCGAGCGCCGGGGCATGGTGAGAGTCCCCCAGTCTCAGCCCCTTGTGGACATCCCGATGGCCCAGGTGCTTGCCGCTGTCAAGGAGATAAGGGGATGGGGCACCTGGGTGGAGGTGTCGGCCCTGGCCCGCAACGACCTTGCCGCGTCGGGGCCCCTGAGCTTCATCCTCAAGATCACGCCCCAGTGAGCGTTACTTGTATTTTCCGAGATTTTCCTCTATACTATAGTAAAGAGTCTGAGGTGCGTCAGTATGGAGGCCGGAACTGTCTGCTGGGGAATATATAGTATATAATATGCGTCGGTAAAGAATAAAGCGGGGAATAGGAACGCCATGGCTGAGGTATTCAATGAGAAGGTTTCTGAAGGTCCCCACACCATGAAGGAAGCAGAGGAAGTGATCCTTTCCCTTGATCCCGGCAAGGAAAAGTGCGGCCTTGCCGTCGTGTCGGAGACCCTTCTGGTCAAGGCAAGGAGAGTGGTGCAGACCTCGGCGATTCTCGATGAGCTCGAGGCCCTCATAAAAAAGTACGGGCCCCGGAAGATCCTTATAGGGTCAGGGACCTTCTCGAAGAAGCTCAGGAGCCTTATCAAGGGGAGCGCCATCACCCTTCCGCTGGAGGTCATCGATGAAAAGCACTCCACCGAGGAAGCGAGGAGAAAGTATTTCCGGGAGAATCCTCCCCGGGGACTGTGGAGGCTCATACCGACGACGCTGCAGGTTCCCCCGAAGGCCTATGATGATTACGCGGCCATCGTGCTTGCGGAAAAATATTTCGGCGAGGTGAAGAGAAATGAGAACAGTGCCTAAAGCGGCAGTGATGGCATTGCTTTTTCTGGCCATCGTGGCCTGCGCGTCTCCCCGCGCCGCCGCGGCGCCCATCATAGGCTACATCATGGAGTCGGCGGGT
Source organism: Candidatus Eremiobacterota bacterium (assembly GCA_031082125.1). Classification (NCBI taxonomy): domain Bacteria; kingdom Bacillati; phylum Vulcanimicrobiota; species Vulcanimicrobiota bacterium. The sequence continues at coordinate 159,644 of JAVHLM010000006.1, read as the reverse complement.
GCCGAGCAGTTGGGCATCACGAAAGATGAGTACAAGTTCGGCAAGGGCGTCGAGGCGGCACTTGTCGTCGTGGAAGGCACCAAGATGGAGACCAGGACCAACATCATGGGGTGGTTCTGGTTCAACGACCTCCCCGACGGTGTTTACAATATTGCCGCCATCAAGGAGGGATATTATCCCGTCACCAAGCAGGTGAAGGTCGAGGGCCGCTCTCCCGCGAGCGTCACCATAGTGCTCACGGCAAAGAGGCAGGCGCCCTCCCTCTCGGGGGGCGGGGGCACGTACGAGAGCTCCCGTGTGACGATCCCCAATGCCGTGTACGTGGCTTTTGCAGCCATCACCGCGCCGGGATCAAGCGCGTCGAGCAAGACCGGGATTCCCGGACCCGGGAGCAACATGTCAACCCTTCAATACCGATCTGCCATCGCCGCCGGTGCCGATCCCGACTCCCTTACGGGCTTCGCCCCGCCGGAGATGCATATGAACCCGGGCGGGGCATACAGCTTCCAGACGCCGGTAAACTATCATCCCAACAGCATCACCGTGATGGACCCCAACGCGCCGAAGGAGATGACCTTCGTGAACCTCGCCTCCAAGCCCTACTGGGTGGCCTTTGACAACTCGGGCTCAAAGCTCTTCGTCTCCACCGAAACCCAGTACATCACCGTCATTGATGTGCCCAACGGAAACAAGGTCCTGGGCTCCGTCCCCACGGGCGGCATCGTGACGGACATCGCAAGGGGCCCCGACGGGAACGTCTATGTCTCCGTGTCGGGCACCAACCCCGGCGTGCTGGTCATCTCGGCGCAGACCAACACCGCCCTCAGTTATTACCGCGTGAGGGCAACCCGCATCGGGAGCGATGCCCAGCCCAGGGCCCTTGTCGTGGGAGCTGACCGTATCTACGTGGCCCTTGCCACGACTTCTGCCGGTGAAGTGGTGGCCCTGAACAGGGTGGGAGGGTCCGTCATCGGGGCCTGCGAGGTGGGAGCCTTCCCCCAGGGAATCTGCATGACGCCCAGCGGCCAGTACCTCTTCACGGCCAATTACAATGGCTGCGATGTCTCGGTGGTGGAGACGGCCCGCATGGCCCACCTGGGAAAGATCAGGGTGGGCGTGCAGCCCATGAGGATAGTGGCGTCGCCGCGAGGCGACAGGGTCTATGTCACCAATTACGGATCCAACTATGTCTCTGTCATTGACGCCCGCTCGGGCGCCGTTGTGGCAACCGTCAACACAGGAAAGGGCCCCATGGGCCTCGGGATTACCTCGAGCGGCACCAGGGTCTTCGTGGCAAACAACCTGGAGGGCACCGTGACGGTCATCAATACCGAGGTGAACAGCGCCATCCAGACCACGACAGCCTCGACGGTGAGCAGGCCTTTCGGCATCGCCGTGAGGCCCTGACCCGCCCGCCCACCCCCGCCCACCCCGCCCCCATGGTGCGTGAAAAGGACTTTGCTGAATTTCAAAGAACAATAATAGGTCACGGGCGGGAGAGCCCGCGGGAAACCGCGGGGGCCCTTACCGGCCCCGAACAGTAAGGAAGTGCTTTCTATGCTGCAACTGGTAAAAAAACTCTTTGACGGAAATGAGCGCGAAGTCAAGAAGCTGGAGCGCGAGGTCCTGAAGATAAACGACCTTGAGCCCGCCATCAAGGCCCTCAGCGATGAGGAGCTCCGGGCGAAGACCAGGGAGCTTGCAGGGCTGGTGAAGGAGGAGGACTCTCTTGACGAGATCCTCCCCGAGGCCTTTGCCGTCGTGCGCGAGGCTTCGATAAGAACCATAGGTCTCAGGCATTTTGACGTGCAGATGATAGGGGGAATGGTGCTCCACCAGGGAAGGATAGCCGAGATGAAGACGGGCGAGGGCAAGACCCTTATGGCGACGCTTCCCGTCTACCTCAACGCGCTCCTGGGCAAAGGCGTCCATATCGTGACGGTCAATGACTACCTGGCCAAGCGCGACTGCCGGTGGATGGGCCCTGTCTATTACTCCCTGGGCCTCTCGGTGGCCTGCATCCAGCATGACTCGGCCTTTCTCTACAACCCGAGCTATGAGAATGAAGACGAGAGCCTTCAGTCGCTTGAGCCTGTCCCCCGCCGCCTCGCGTACATGGCCGATATCACTTACGGCACCAACAACGAGTTCGGCTTTGACTACCTGAGGGACAACATGGTGCTCTCCATAGAGGACTGCGTGCAGCGCGACCTCCACTATGCCATCGTTGACGAGGTGGACTCGATCCTCATCGACGAGGCAAGGACTCCCCTCATCATATCGGGCCGCGGCACCGAGAGCACCGAGCTCTACATAAAATTCGCCCGCCTTGTGAAGCGCCTCACCAAGCAGAATGACTACACCGTCGATGAGAAGGCCCACTCGGTGCCCCTCACCGAGGAGGGCGTGGCCAAGGTCGAGAGGGAGCTCGGCATCACCAACCTTTATGATAACGAGCATATGGAGCTTGCCCACCATATAAACCAGGCCCTCCGTGCCGAGGAGCTCTACAAGAAGGACGTGGAGTACGTTGCCAAGGACGGCGAGATCGTTATCGTGGACGAGTTCACGGGGCGCCTCATGTTCGGCCGGCGCTTCTCCGACGGCCTCCACCAGGCAATCGAGGCCAAGGAAGGCCTCAAGGTCCGATCTGAGGACCAGACCCTCGCCTCCATCACCTTTCAGAATTACTTCAGGCTCTATAGAAAGCTCGCCGGCATGACGGGCACGGCCATTACCGAGGAGAAGGAGTTCAGGGACATCTACACCCTTGACGTCGTCGTGATTCCCACCCACAGGCCCATGGTCCGCGCCGATCAGCCCGACCTGGTCTACAAGACGGAGAAGGCCAAGTTCGAGGCCGCCGTGGAAGAGATAACGCGCCTCCATGAGAAGGGCCAGCCCGTGCTGGTGGGGACCCGGTCCATAGAAAAGTCCGAGGTCCTTGGCCTCATGCTGAAGCGCAAGGGCATCCCCCACCAGATTCTCAATGCCAAATACCACGAGAAGGAGGCCATGATCATCGCCCAGGCGGGCCGCAGGGGCGCCGTCACCATCGCCACGAACATGGCGGGCCGCGGCGTGGATATCCTGCTGGGGGGAAATCCGCCTGACGCCGCGATGGCCCAGGAGATAATAGGCCTCGGGGGGCTCTTTATCCTTGGCACGGAGCGCCACGAGTCGCGGCGCATCGATAATCAGCTCCGGGGGCGCTCGGGACGCCAGGGGGACCCCGGGGCGTCGCGCTTCTACGTGGCCCTTGAAGACGAGCTGATGAGGCTTTTCGGCTCCGAGAGGATCTCAGGCCTCATGGATCGCCTGGGCATCGAGGAGGACGTGCCCATCGAGCACAAGTGGATCTCCAAGGCCATAGAGAACGCCCAGCAGAAGGTGGAGATGCACCACTTCGACATAAGGAAGCATGTCCTTGAGTACGATGACGTGATGAACAAGCAGCGCGAGACCATCTATAACGAGCGGCGGAGGATCCTCACCGGAGAAGACCTGGGACCTACCATCATCGGCATGCGGGAGGGGACAATCGATGCCATGGTGGAGCTTTATGCTCCCGCCCATGTCCATCCCGACCAGTGGGATCGTGAAGCCCTCCTCAAGAGCTTCAAGGATGCCTTCCCTCTCCCCTTCCCGGTAAAGCTCACGGACCTTGCCACCAGCAAGGTCGAGGAGCTCAGGGAGCTTCTGCTGAAGTGGGCCTGCGATGCTTACGAGTACAAGGAGAAAACCCTCACAAGCGACGTGATGCGCCAGCTTGAGCGCTTCGCCCTGCTTCGGATCCTCGATGAGAAGTGGATTGACCACCTCTACTCAATGGATATCCTCCGCGAGGGAATTGGCCTTCGGGCTTACGGGCAGAAAGATCCCCGGATCGAGTACATCAACGAAGCCTTCGATGCCTTTGAGGCCCTCAAGGAGAGGATCCAGGAGGAAACCATAAAGTTTCTCTACCGCGTGCAGGTCCAGGTGGGCCCCCTCAAGGAAACGCGCAAGGCCCGCGAGACGCGTATCAACAGGGGCGAAGACGGAGGGGTCCCGGTGATGGCGAGGCGCGGGCAGAAGGTGGGAAGAAACGAGCTCTGCCCCTGCGGGAGCGGGAAGAAATACAAGAAGTGCTGCGGGAGGTAGCAATGGCCACACCACTGGAAAAAGATCTGGAGACACTCGAGAAGAAAATCCTGCGCATCAAGGAGTATCTTTGACCTGGCGGGCGCACAGGCACAGGCGGCGAAGCTTGAGCGCGAGCTCAACGCCCCCGGCCTCTGGGATGACGCGAAGAAGGCCCAGGATCTCTACGAGGCCCTCAACCGCTCGAAAAGCGTCATCGAGACCTGCGAGACCCTGGGGAAAAGCCTCGATGATATAAAGCTTTACCAGGAGCTTGTCGCCGAAGGCGACAGCTCGGCGGTCCTCGAGTTTGACAGGGAATATGAAGCTCTCATGGAAAGGCTCGCCCTGTGCGAGCGGGAAGCCCTCCTCTCGGGTGAGTATGACAGTGACAACGCCATTCTCTCCGTCCACGCCGGTGCCGGCGGCACCGACGCCCAGGACTGGGCCGAGATGCTTCTCAGGATGTACCTCCGGTGGGCCCAGACCAAGGCCATGAAGACCGAGGTGGCCGACACCTCGTGGGGCGAGGAGGCCGGCATCAAGTCAGCCACCGTGATGATCTCAGGGCTCCGTGCCTACGGCCTCCTGAAGGCCGAGCGGGGAATCCACCGCCTCGTGCGCCTCTCCCCCTTTGACGCCGCCCACAGGCGCCACACCTCCTTCGCCCTCGTGGAGGTGATCCCCGAGCGCGACGACAAGATAGATATAAAGATCAACCCCGATGATATCATGGTAGATACTTACCGGAGCTCCGGCGCCGGCGGGCAGCATGTCAACAAGACCGATTCGGCCGTGCGGATCACCCACATCCCCTCGGGCCTCATCGTGCAGTGCCAGAACGAGCGCTCCCAGCATTACAACAGGGCCACGGCCATGAAGATCCTGAAGGCCCGCCTCTTTGAGCTCGAAAGGCAGGAGCAGGAGAAGAGGCTCGTGGAGCTCCGCGGCGAGCACAAGGATATCGCCTGGGGGAACCAGATACGCTCCTATGTGCTCCATCCCTATACCATGGTGAAGGATCACCGCACCTCCTGGGAGAACGGGAATATCCAGGGAGTCCTTGACGGCGACCTCGACGGCTTCATCCAGGCTTATCTTGAGAAGGAGGCCATCGCCGGCTAGAGACGGGCACCTCCTTCCCCATGCCGCTCTCCGAAAATTCGTGGAATTCGTGTTATCTTTACAGGATATTTATAGGATCATGGATAATCCATGAAGGCTTATGAAAAATTTTTGCAAAAAAAATTTTTGTAAAGAAGGAATCGGATCGCCCTGCAAAGAATATATCTTGAAATTTTTGCTTTCTATGGGCAGATGCTCTAGAAGAGCATAATACTGCACCTGGTGCAAATAAGGGAAAGAAAGGAGGCGCAGGTAAGGGAGAACTCCCGGGCGCCGGTGCGCTTTTCGAGAAGGCCTCAAGGGGAAAAGAGGAGCTAACCAGGATACTCCTTCAGGACCCCCGCGGGCCAAAGTAGTAAAACGAATCACAAAATAACCAAGGAGGTTAAATATGAAGAAGTATACCTGGCTTCTGGTTGCAGCAATGGTCTTCATGCTGATGACCCCTCTCTATGCTGCACCGCTTTTTGGCGATGTACCCGATGAACACTGGGCGAGAGACGCTGTGGCCAATCTCGCAGCGAAAGGCTTAGTGGAAGGCTATCCCGATGGGACCTTCAAAGGCGACAGAGCCGCAACCCGTTACGAACTCGCGATGGTCGTGGCAAGATTCCTTGCCAAGAACGATCAGGAGCACGCAACCTTCGCCACCAAGGCAGACCTTGAGGAGCTCAGGAAGCTCGTCATGCAGCTGAAAGATGAGTTAGATGCTCTGGGAGTCCGCGTGACAAACTTGGAAGAAAATGTAAGCAAACTCGACAAGAGAGTCACCGAGCTTGAGAGAATCACCTTCTACGGCGAAATTGACAGCATCCTCGTGACCCAAGGCTTCCAGAATTGGGGCTCAAGCAGGGCCGAGTACCACGTCGGCACCAATGCCTTCGGCCCGACACTTGGCTTCAATACCGTTACCGGAACAGTTACTGCTCCCGCTGCCACCACTTACTATCAGCAGTGGAATCAGTCGGTGAATTCCGGTCTTTACGCCAGCACGGCACCGAACTATATGCCTCTTTACAGCTACATACCCGCCAACCCGACAGTGGCACCCGCTTTCACGAGCTATAACAACGGTGTCCAGTTCAACGGCGCGAACCACACATACAACCAGCTGGTCGGCAATGTCGGCGGCGCCAACATTTCGCCTTACTGGTATGGCAACTTCCCCGTGGCTGACTACAGGAACGGCAGGCCCCTCACCAGCGGGACCGGCTTCTCAATGAAAGCCACCCTCGGCATCAATGCCAAGATCAATGACGAGATCGATGCAGGCCTCGAGCTTGCCGCTTACACCTCGATGGGCGACCCCGTAGTGGATGCCTTCTACGGCGTGTCAGCTCCTTACCTCTGCAACCCGTTCACCGCCCAGATCCTCAACCAGGGTTCATCATGGACCGGCCAGGGTTCGAGCAACCAGCCCTGGACCAGGATGGTCCTCGACAACTTCTGGGTAAAGCACAAGACTTCAGGGATCAAGCTCATCGGCGGCTCCTTCGGCGAGCTCAGCATGGACAACATCCTTTACGCCGGCGTTCCCAACCCGAACGTGAACGGCCCCCAGTACCTCAACAACTACGGCTTCAGGGTGTTTGGCTCCTGCCACTTCCTCGCTGACATGGACTGGGAAGTCTTCGCCACCAGGCTTGCTGATGCCGATCCTTACAGGGGAGCCGGCCTTTTGAACAGCACTGCGATATTCCCCGCTCTTATCGGTCAGAACCTCACCCAGTACGGGAGCGATTACAACAACTGGGCCTACGGTGTTGATTTTGGCTGGCGCTTCGGCGGCGGCAATTTCAAGCTCGGCTTCCTGAGAGCCACCAATGACATGGTTTCCAATTTCGGGAGCGGCTTCCTGGGCAGCGCTGCCGGCATAGCCACCACTGGCGCCGGTCCTTACGGCACCAATGGTATTTACACCTACACCGGCGCCAACGGGCTCATCAATCCTACGGGCTTCAACGGCCAGACCAATCCCTTCGGATGGGTCAATCCTTCAGGCTGGTACTCAGTGCAGCTCGCCGGCGGCAACCCCGGCGGCACAGCCCCCAGCGTAGTGTCTGATCCCGGCTGGATCAACAAGTCCCCCATCTTCACCTACGGTGCAGGCACCAACGTGAACACCCCGCACCTCAACGGCAACGACGGCGCAATGGGCGGCTACGGCCCCCAGGAGACCACCAACTGGAACGCCAAGTTCAGCTACAAGTGGGATCCCAGCCAGCTCCGGTTCTTCATCGAGTACGCCGCGAGCACCTGGAGACCTAACATGAGCTCCTCCTTCTCGAGAACGGGCGGAGCAGGCAGGGCCGGCCTCGGCGCCACCCTCGCCCAGGGCAAACTGGACCTGGACCTCACCTACAAGTCAGCCCAGGCCTGGTATGATCCGTTCACCCTCCGCTATCCCGTGGGCGTGAACTCAATGTGGAGATTCCCGAACATGTCCTACTTCCCGAACATGTATCAGCTCCACGATTCAGACACCTACCCCAACAACAGGATGGGCTGGAAATTCAAGGTCACCTACCGCTTCCCCGACGAGAAGGGTAAGATGTGGGCTTGGTACGAAGGCCTTCAGCAGGTCAACACAAGCGTCTATGACGTGAGATACTACACAGGCGCAATCAGCGGCGTGGCCGCTGTCAACCTGGTGCCCAACAGCCTCGTGATGGGTTACACCCCGGGCTTCATTGACCCCGTGTTCACTCCTTACGCAATGGGCACTTACTACAACTGGAACTCAGCTGCACCGGCTGCAGTGGCAAACTGGGGCGCTCCCATTGAGGATCCCAGAGGCTTCCAGAACAACTGGGGCCTCGGCGTGGACTACAAGTTCCCCGAGTCAGGCCTCATTGTTGAAGCCAACTACTACGACACCAACTTCAGAAGGTCAACAGGCCTTGTCGTGAACGGTCTCTACAACCTCGGTTCCGGCGCCTATAACGTCGGTGCCGCACCGAGCGCCAACAATGTGAACCTCTCGCTCAGGGGCTTCCATCTCGGCCTCCAGTATCCGTTCAACGAGAGATTCACCGGCAGGATCGGCTATGACTGGACCAACTTCATCGGCCACTATGATCCCAACAACATTTACTGGCTCTACGCGATTGCCACTGGCAGCTCAGGGTTCACCAATGTTGATACCGTGCAGTCGATTCCTTACCTTGGCTTCGACTACAAGATCAACAAGAACACCGAGTGGGGCCTCAACATTCAGTTCTTCAACACCACCGACAGGATCGGCGCAGGCCTCCAGCCCACGACGAATGTCACGACGGCTGTCGGCTCGTCATACTCAAACTGGAGAAACACCAATCCCTTCAGCTGGAATGGCGTGCAGATCATGACGGAGTTCAAGGTAAAGTTCTAAATCTTTACGCGTGAGTAAAGAGAGAGCCCCGCGAAAGCGGGGCTCTTTTGTTGTACAAGAGAGAAACTTTTTTCGTTCACGGGGGTCTTATTAAGAGAATGGACGGCGAAGACGTCGACAGGGAACTGGTGGAGAAGGCGAAGAAAGGCGATCACGGGGCCTTCAGCGCCCTCATGGACCGCTATTACCGGACGGTCCTCAACGTGGTGCACCGCTTCTACGGATGCACCGCCGACGAGGCCGAGGACGTGGCCCAGGAGGTCTTCATGAGGATCTACAGGAGCCTGGCGCGCTTCGAGGGGAGGTCACAGTTCTTCACCTGGCTTTACAAGGTGACCATGAACCTCTGCCTCAAGAAAAGGGAGCAGCGGAAAAGGAGGGAGTGGACTTCGCTTGAGGAGGTCCAGGAAAAGCCCCCCCGGGGTGAGGAACGGGACCCCGTGGAGGCCGGCTACGGGAAGGAGGAGCTCGCGAAAGTGGTGCAGGAAGCGCTTTCGACGCTGCCGGAAGAGCAGAGGAGCGTGGTGATCCTCCACCGCTACCACGATCTCCCTTACGAGGAGATAGCCAAGATCCTCAACATCACGCTTCCCGCAGTGAAATCGCGCCTCCACAGGGCAAAGCTCTCCCTCAGGCAGATGCTGGCGCCCTACGTGGAAGGATAAATCTTTGAAAGGGAGTGGGCCTGTGGAATGTAAGGAAGTAAGGGAAAAGCTCGGGGAGTTGCTCTCAGGCGACGCGCCCCCAGGGCAGAGAGAAGCCCTGGAAAGGCACCTTGCGGCCTGCGATGCCTGCCGCCGTGAGAAGGAGGCCCATGAGAAGAGCTGGGACCTTCTCGGGGCTTATGGCGACATTGAGCCTCATCCTTCGTACAGGGCGCGGTTCTGGGAGCAGGCCCGCAGAAAAAGGGGCTTTTTCGAAAGAGTTTTCGCCCCGGCCTGGAGGCCTGCCGTGGCCCTGGCCCTCCTCGCGGTGCTTGTGCTTTTCTGGTCACTGACCATGGCCCCCCGGCAGAGTGGCGACGATCTTTTTTCCGGAACTTACATGGCATGGCGTGGGGGACCCCTTGAAGGGGCCCACCACTACGTGGCGTCACTGGAAGAGCGCCAGTTGCTTGCCCTGGCCCCCTCGAAGGGTGCCTTCAGGCTTCCCGATTACCTTGAGGAGGAGCCTGCGCCCTGCGAGGAGCTCCCCGAGCTTTTTACCGGGCATGAGAGGCGCGATGTCCTCGAGGGTGCCCACGAGGTCATAAGCGAGATCGAGAGAGGATGGTGACCATGGCGAATAGAGGATTCAGAAGACTGCTCTCTCTGGCGCTCTTTGCCGCATGGGTGGCCCTCATGCTCTCATGCGGCGCCGCTGCCCAGGAGGAAAAGGCCTCTCCCCAGGAGACAAAAGCGCCTGAGGGGAAGTTCACAAGGATGGTGGAGCGCGATGGCGCCCTGAACCTCACCTCCGAGCAGAAGGCAGAGCTCAAGAAGATAAGGGCCCGCTTCGAAGATAAGCAGGAGGATCTTGATCTTTCCATGAAGGCAAAGAAGATAGAGATGGTGAAGCTCTTCCGCGAGGAGAGCCCCGACAGGAAAAAGATAGAGACAAGGCTCAAGGAGCTTAACGCCCTCGAGGGCTCCCGGCAGAAGCTCTTTCTTGACGAGTTTTTCGAGGTGCGGGAGATCCTCACGCCGGAACAGGTGAAGCTTTTCACCCGCAAGACCGTGCGGGCCCTCCTCCGCCCGTAGAATCCCGGCTGATGTTCCGCGGGAGAGAATAAAAAGAGCCCCCTTCTCATTGGTGAAGAGGGCTCTCATAGTTCCTTCGCAGAAACCTTACTTTGCTATCTGGAAGTCGTCGGCAGCCCCTGCCGAGACGCCCGAACCCTTCTTGGCATCAACAAGCTCCACGCGGACCCTGATATGGGTGTTGATGGCGGCGTTCTCCTTGGGGGCCGAGATATCGGTCTTGGTCTCCACCTCTGACATGATGAGCATGCCCTCCTTGTGGGCGAAATAGGTGGTGCCCGTTGCCGAGAGGACCTGCTCCACGCCTTCCTGGAGCTCTATCTTGGTGTCAGGGCAGCTCACCTTGATCTCCACGGTCTCATGGCCTTCCTTCTTCACGAAATCCCAGAGGATATAGTTGTAGTCAAGCTTTATAGGCTCCGGTCTCCCGGGAATGTTCACCTTGCTGTCGGCAGTCCACTTTTCCTTCTTGGCGATCTTTTTCGTGGGGAAGGCAGGCTGGGTGAAGTCCATCTGCACGCTTGTCTGTGAAATCTCGCCGTTCTTCTTCATCTTCATAGAGATGACCTGGCCCACGTTGGGGATAGGCTCTTCAGCACCTTCGCGCTTCAGTGTCCCCGACTCTATCACCACATCAACGGTCATGGTGCCGTCAGCTGCCACGTCCGAGCATTTCTGGAGCATCACCATTTCAAGGTGGGAGACCATCTCCTGCTTCTGATCGCCTTCCTTGATGGTCTGTTCAGAGTCAACGGTGGTCTTGTAACGGATCTCCTCTCCCTTCTTCATCTTGTATTCAAGCTGAATTGCTTCGCCGGTCGCCATGGGACAAACCTCCTTTATTTTTCACGTCTCTCCAGGGAATAAGGTACTATTCAACGTCCACGCTTTTTCCCCTCTCTGGGGAGAGACACTTTTTTACCCTGCACTGATGCCTCGATTCAGGAAAGAAGTGTCTCTGGAGAATACGATTTGACGGATCATGTTCTTTGAGGTACAATGAAGGTGAAGAAAGGGAGGTGCCCCATGAAACTCCTGCCGGTATATCTTGTGGCCCTTATGATTTCACTCGCAATCCCCTTGCAGGCCGCCGATGAGGCAAAAATGGTGCAGTTCGGCGCCAATTCGACGCCCTCAGGATACGTGGTGCAGCTCAACCACAGGGGAAACCAGTGCTATATGAAGATTACCGCCGTGGCTCCCATTGTGAACAGGCTCAGGATCGTCAATGCGGCAAACCACAGCGTGATGTATGATGACAGGCCCACGGTGGGAAAGGTGGTCTATATCCCTGCAGCGAGCTACCTCGTGACAGGGTGGTCGGGGTACGGCACCGAGGATACGCATGCCGTCACCACCTCTTTTGCCGTGACTCACGATTCGGCGGCCCCTTCTTCGGCTTCCTCATCGTCATCCTCGACGGCATCTTCGTCTTCATCACCGCAGTCGTCACAATCGTCGTCACAGTCATCACCGCAGTCATCGCAGTCGTCGGCGCCGCAGCCATCGTCCTCCTCATCGCAGGGAGCCGCCTCACAGCCCATCACCGTCGATGGAAACCCGCTCCAGGCGGGAAGCTCCGGCTCGACGCTGACGGTTTTCTCGACGGGTTCGTCCTATGGCTATCCTTATATCCCCCTCGGGTATCCCTATGGAGCCGTCGTGATGCCCCAGTCGCCTTTCCTCTGGTGCACCGCCTGCAACAAATACCACGGGCAGAATGGCTGCGTGTTCACCCAGTATGTCCCCAGCATCCTGGACCCCTATAACCCTTACTGGAGGCCCCCTTACGTCATCATAAAAAAGTGATCAGAGCTTTCCCATGAGCCCCGAGCAGAACTTGATGAAGTCAGCGGCGGGGAGAAAAAGCACCTGGGAGAGAAGGGTCCCCAGCACCGTGCCTGCCGCGAGGAACACGGCCATTGTCTTCACATGAGAGAGGGGCCTTTTCTCTGCGACGGCCTCGTCGGTGATGAGGGCCGTGATGGGATCGACGACGATGGAGAGCAGGATGGTGGCGATGCCGTTCACGACGGCCGAGAGGAGGGTGACGCCCCGCGCGTCGGGATAAGCGGCGCTCGCATAAGTCGCGGCCAGCACGCCGATGGTGTGTATCGAGATGACAATGATGTTCCCCACGAGGAAATTCCGGGGGATCTGCCTGACATCGCTGAGCCTCACTCCCATCATGCTCGGCGGCCTCAGGCAGGCGATGACCTTTTTCCATGCCTGGAAAGAGAAGCATGTGACATAGAGGAGCCTCGGCAGTGAGCCGAAGCGCTCCATCCCGTTGATGGCTTTCCGGTAGATCTCCACAAAGGTGGGCATGAATATCCAGCCCAGCAGCGCGCCGATGGTGGCGCCGCCGATAATCCATCTGAACTGTGCCTCGATGAGGGTGATGGCGCCCCTCTTGACGGCAGTGTCCACTATCGAACCGATTATGGGGGCATAAATCTGTTGCGCAATGCGCGTGATAAGGAAGAAGAAGTTATAGATGGCGATGGCCGTCGCCACCCTCCTGGTGAGCACGGCGGCGATACGGGCCGAAACCGTTGTCGAGGCCTTCATGGTCACGATGGCATTGAAGAGCACCAGGAGCGCGATATTTCCCACGATCTCGTTGCCGGAGAGGGCAAGGGTGGCAAGCTCGATGACCTTTACTCCCGGTAGCAGCACGAACTGCGCGAGGAAAGTACCCAGAACATTCCCCGCCATAAGGAAGACCGACATGATAGAGACATGGCGCTCGGGCCGCTCGCCGTTGATTGCCTGGTCGGTGATGAGCGACGCCTTGGGATCGACGATGAGGCTGAAGAAGATGGCCGCCACGGAGTTCACGAGGCCTGAGAGCAGCACGGCCGTGCGCTTGCACTCGGGGTGGAGGGCGCTCACGTAGATGGCCGCAAGGGCACCCACGGTCCACACCGCGGTGGCAAAGACATTGAAGACGAGGAATTTCCAGGGGACCCCTTCAAGCCGGAGCAGGCTCACGCCGAAATTTCCCGGTCTTCTCAAGGAGGTCACCACATGGAGCCACCTCGAGGGGTGAAGGAGCCTGATGAGCACCTTTACCATGGACTGGTGGCGCTCCAGTGACGCGATGCCCCGCCGGTAAATTTCTACGAATGTGGGCAGAAGAAGCCATGCCACAATGCTTCCCACGGCCGCCCAGGCCACTACCATGCGCAGCTGCATCAGCAGGAGCTCCATGTTCCCCGTGCGCTCCGCCTTGTCAACAAAGATTCCCATGTAGGGGAGGTAGAAAAGGTTGGCAAAGCGGGTGATGATGAAAAAGATGTTGTAGATGGTGAAGGCCATGGCCACCCTTCGCGTGGTGACGGCAGCCATCCTCGTCGCCACAGTGGTGCAGGTGAGAAGGCTCACTATGCTTGCGATGATGCAGATAAGGAGAAGGTGCCAGTCCTGGAGAAGAGACAGATAGGCCATTTCAGTACCTCATCAAATCCTATTCTTTCTCAATCTTTCTTATCCTCCGTTGCGCCATCCGCTTTTTCAATGCAGGATAAGAGGGCACGCTGGAGAACAGAATAAGGTTTTCTACTGCACGCGAGGAGGATACCATGAAAGAGAGAACCCTTTTGCTTATCAAGCCCGATGCCGTGGGACGCGGCCTTATCGGGGCCATCACGGGGAGAATAGAGCAGAAAGGCCTGGTGGTCGCCGCCCTCAAGCTTCTCACGATGACGAGAGCCCAGGCGGAAACCCTCTATGCCCCCCACAAGGGCAAGGGCTTTTACGAGCCCACCGTCCAGTATATGACCTCGGGCCCCATAGTAGCGATGGTGCTCAGGGGCTTTGACGTCATCAGCGAGGTGAGGGCCCTCATGGGCGCCACCAATCCTCGCGATGCCGCCCCGGGGAGCATCAGGGGAGACTTCGGGCAGCGTGTGGACAGGAACTGCGTCCATGGCTCCGACTCCCCTGAAAGCGCCCAGAGGGAGATACCCATATTTTTCAGCGGGGAGGAACTGCAGGACCATAGCCCTGTGGCATCGCAGTGGATATAGAGAGGGCAGGCTCCCGATGCGCATACTCCTTATCATAAACCCTGCTGCAGGGCAGGACTGGAAGAGGGCCGCTCTTCCGCCCGCCCGGGTGATCCAGGCCAGTTTTCAGTCCCATGGCCACCAGGTGGAGGTGGAGGAGACACAGGCCCGGGGCGATGCCACCAGAGCCGCAGAGAGCGCGGTGACGCGGGGTTTTGACATGGTTATCGCCGCAGGCGGTGATGGCACCGTGAACGAGGTGGTGAACGGCCTGGTAGGCTCCAAGGTGATCTTTTCTCTTGTCCCGCTGGGCACGGAGAATGTGCTTGCCAAGGAAATGGGAATACCTTTTGATGTCGGCAGGGCCTGCGAGTTTATCGAGGAGGCAGCCGTCCGCCGCGTTGACGTGGGGAAAGTCAAGGACCGCTTCTTTCTCTCCTTCGCAGGCGTGGGACTCGATGCCCAGGCAGTATCGGAGGTCCCCTCCCGGCTCAAGGCGCAGCTCGGGAGCCTGGCCTTTTTTCTCACGGGCCTCAGGATGGCCTGGAAATACCGGAAAGCCTCGCCGAAGGCCACCCTTCACATTGACGAGGAGACGCTGGTGACCCATTTCTGGCTCATCATCATCGGGAATATCCCCTCTTACGGGTGGAAGGTGAAAGTCACGCCAAAGGCTTCTGTAGATGACGGCCTTCTGGATGTCTGCGTGTTCCCCAAGACCACGTACCTGGGCATCATCTTCCAGGTGATGGTGGCTTTCCTGGGGATGCACCTGAAGCTCCCGGAGATACGGTATTTCAGGGGGAAGAAGATAACCATCAAGGCCCGGCCCAGGGTGATGGTGGAAGCCGACGGCGAGCTTGTCGGATGGACTCCTGCCGAGATTTCCGTTATTCCCGCGGCGCTCTCGGTAAAATTCTGAAAGGGGGAGAACCTATGGCCCCGGGGACGCTCTTTCTCTGCGCGACTCCCATAGGGAACCTGGAAGACATCACCCTGAGGGCCCTGAGGGTTCTTAAGGAAGCTGACCTTGTGGCCTGCGAGAACAGGGGCCGCACCCTGGGGCTTCTCTCGCATTTCGGCATCAGGAAGTCCCTTATCAGCTACCGCGAAGAGGGCCATGAGGAGCTTGCCCCGGCCATTCTCTCGGCTCTGAGGGAAGGAAAAAAGGTGGCCCTTGTCTCTGATGCCGGGATGCCCGGTGTGGCAGACCCCGGGCCCTCCCTTGTGGCGCAGGCCCGCCGCGAAGGGCTCGCCGTCGAGGTCATTCCCGGGCCCTCATCGCTTCTCGCGGCCCTGGCCCTCTCGGGGTATCCCGCCGATTCCTTTCTTTTTCTCGGCTTTCTTCCCAGAAAGACCAGGAAACGGAGGGAGGTCCTGGAGGCTCTTGCCGCGGAATGCCGCACGGCCGTCATCTTTGAGGCGCCCCACCGGATCGTGAAAATGCTTGGCGAGCTTGCCGGGATCATTCCTGACAGGGAGGCCTTTCTTGGCAGGGAGCTCACCAAGAAATTCGAAGAAAGGCTCTGGGGCACTCCCGCCGAGCTTGGAGCCCTGATGGCGGGCCGTGTGGTGAAGGGGGAGATAACCCTTGTCATAAAGGGGGGGGCTGCGCCCCGGCAGGGTGAAAGCAGCAGCAGCTCCGAAGCCCTCATGGCGCCTGAGGAGTACCTCGCAGGCCTTATGAGAGAGGGCGTCACCCTCAGGGAAGCCCGGGATTTGGTAGCCCGGCGCTTCGGGCTTTCGCGGAGATCGGTCTATGAAAAGGGATTGCAGCTCAGGAGCAAGAAATGAGAACACCGATGAGATCTCTTTATTCCCTCGCAGTGCTTCTTGCTCTCCTGCTCTCTGGGCCTGTGACGGCCCGGGCTGAGGAGGCCCCCTTTCTGCCCATGGCGGGAACGATAAAGAAGCATACTGTCGCACCCGGCGAGAACCTCTATACCATAGGGCTCAAGTACCACGTGGCCATTGACCATCTCATGATGGCCAACGGAATAAGCACCCTTGAGGTGGCGCCCGGCACGGTCCTCACGGTGCCCTCGATGAGAATTGTCCCCGCTTATCTTGACAACGGCATCGTGCTGAACCTTCCCGAGCGGATGCTCTACCTTTTTGAGAACAGGAAGCTTGCGGGATGGTTCCCCGTGGCCATCGGAGCCCCGGGGAAATGGAAGACTCCCGTCGGCGACGTGAAGATTGCCAACAAGGCCAAAAATCCCACATGGCTTCCCCCCGAGTGGGCCGACAAGGAGGACCCCGTGGCGCCGGGACCCGACAATCCCCTGGGAGACCGGTGGATTGGCCTCACCATACCTGGTTATGGCATCCATGCCACCAATGTGCCTCTCACGGTGGGAATGGCCACCTCCCATGGGTGCCTCAGGATGAATCCCCGCGATGTCCATGAGCTCTATGACCGCGTCAAGGAAGGCATGGCCGTCAAGATAATCTATGAGCCCTTGCTGCTGGGGCAGCACCCCGAGACAGGCATAATCTACCTTTCCTGCTATCCCGACGTGTACGGCACTGTACCAGATATGAAGGAGGCCCTTGAGGCCAGGCTCAGAAAGTTCGAGCTCGAGGGCATGGTGGACCATGCCCCTGCCCAGGCCGCTCTTGCCTCGAAAAAAGGCCTTCCTGTCCCCCTCCTCGGGATTGACGTGGCCCTCAGGATCAATGAGCAGCCTCTCAGGCTCTCACTCCCCCTCGTCATGAGGGAGGGAAAAATCTATTGCACAAGCGATGTATTGGGGCCCCTGGGGGGGCAGATCGAGGCCGATGAGGCCAGAGGGGTTTACCAGATCACGAGAAATGACAGAAAATTTGAGCTTCCACTCCGCAGTGAGGGAGCTTCTGAGGGCAGGGCGGTGCTTGCCTGGAAAGGAAGGACCCTTCTTCCCCTCAGGGAGGTCGTGGAGGGCCTTGGGCTGCTCTCGATCTATGATCCTGCGGCAAGGACCATTTCCATTACCGGCGCGACACCCAGGGCCCCGAAGAGGCCTTCTTCCAGGGAGCAGGATAGTGCAAGGGACTACGAGGAGAGGGTGCGCCGCGTAGAAGAGCGGTTCTGAACAATGCCAGGAAGCGAGGGCACGATGGAGGGAATTGATCAGGCGCCCGCCGGGGTCCACAGAATCCTTGTGGTGGATGATGAAAGGAACATGGTGGAGATAATCAAGTACAGCCTGGAGAAGGCGGGATTTGACGTGGCCGAGGCCTATGACGGCAGAGAGGCCATCGAAAAAGCCCGGGCCCTCAAGCCCGATCTCATGGTGCTGGACGTGATGCTCCCCGTGATAGACGGCTACCAGGTGTGCAAGCAGCTTTCCACGGAGATGGGCATGCCGATTATCATGCTTACGGCAAAGGATGAGGAGATAGACAAGGTGCTGGGCCTGGAGCTGGGTGCCGATGATTACCTCACGAAGCCCTTCAGTCCCAGGGAGCTTGTTGCCCGCGTGCGCGCTCACCTGCGCAGGTCGGCGCGGATCCGCCATATGGAAGTCCCTTCCCCGCCCTCCGGCGAATACCGCTCGGGCTCCCTCACGATCAACTTCAACAGGAGGGAAGTGACAAGCGGCGGCGCCAGGGTGGACCTCACGCCGCGGGAGTTTGATCTTCTCCAGTTCCTTGTTGAGAACAAGGAAAAGGTGATTACCAGGGAGACGCTCCTTGACCACATCTGGGGCTATGACTATTACGGTGATGCGAAGATAGTGAATGTGACGGTGGCGAGGCTCCGTGAAAAGATCGAGCGCGATGCGGCCAACCCTCGCTTGATCGTCACTCACCGAGGCGTAGGATACATGTTTCAGGATCCCGGAAGCCCCCCAAAATCCTGACAGCCAAAGGAA
This sequence comes from Candidatus Eremiobacterota bacterium, assembly GCA_031082125.1. Taxonomy (NCBI): domain Bacteria; kingdom Bacillati; phylum Vulcanimicrobiota; species Vulcanimicrobiota bacterium. The sequence continues at coordinate 141,421 of JAVHLM010000006.1, read as the reverse complement.
GCTATGTTCCGCAAGATTATCTGGCAGCTCATCTTTTCCTACCTGCTGGTGATCCTCTTTTCCATGGGGATAATCGGCTTCCTCCTTCTCAAGTCCCTGGAGAGCCACTTTATCAGCACTCTTGAGTCAACGCTCAGCTCCAACGCCAGGGTGATCGCGCGGTTCTGGGAGCCCTATTTTATCGAGAAGTCGCTCTCCATGAGGGAGCAGCGCCTCATGAAGATGGCCACGGAGCGCCTTGCATGGCAGTCGGCCGGCAGGGTGCGCATCATTGACCGGCAGGGCCATATTCTCATGGATACAGGCCAGGGAATCCATGCCATGCCCGACGATTCCCCCGATCTCGCCAGGGCCCTCAAGGGAGAAGAGCGCATCTCGATTGTTCCTTCCTCGGCGCTGGGCACTTCTTCCCTTATGCTGGTCGCCTATCCCGTCACCATCATGAAAGGCACACCGGGCGGGAAGGAGATAGCCGGCGCGGTGGTCATGACACGGTCTCTTGTGTACGTCAAGGAGCTTATGGGAAGCATAGAAAAGGAGTACGGCGCCGGCATTATCCTCGCCGTGATGGCCCTGGCCCTGCTGAGCATTGCCCTTTCGGCTTACATCGCCGGGCCTCTCAGGGAGATCACGGCGGCGGCGGGTCGGATTGCCGAGGGAGATCTCACCTACAGGATATCGGGAAGCCGCCAGGACGAGATAGGTGAGCTTGCGAGGCGCTTTGATTATATGCGCGAGAAGCTCAGGATTACCCTGGGAGAGCTGGTGGGAGAGAAAAACAAGTTCCAGGCCGTCATCTCCACTATGGCTGACGGGGTGCTTGTATTTGACGGCCAGGGCCGGATCATGATGGTGAACAGGGCAGCCTGCCTGCTCCTTGGCGTCTTTGACCTCGGGCGCGTGAGGGAGCTCCTGGAGAGTGCCGTTTCACCCTTCATGGAGCTGGGAAGAATAGTGAAAGAGGCGGCGCTGCATGGCCCGGAAGGCGCCGAGGTCCTCAAGGGCTTTGCCCGCCAGAGGGTTGTGGAGGTGAGCTACTCCTCCCTGGGGCGCGAGCGCGGAGAGTCCCTGGGCCTTGTGATGGTGCTCCATGACATCACGGAGCTCCAGAGGCTTGACGAGATGAAGACGGAGTTCGTCTCCAATGTCTCCCATGAGCTCAAGACACCCCTTGCCTCCATCAAGGGCTTTGCCGAGCTCCTCCTTGACGGCGCCCTTGAGGATCACGGCCGTGCCGAGAGCTTTCTTACCTCCATCAACCACGAGGTCGACCGCCTCACTCGCCTGGTGAAGAGCCTTCTTGATCTCTCCAAGATGGAGTCGGGCCTGGTGAAAATGGAGATTCAGGTCATTGACCCTGCAGGGCTTGTGAGGGGCGTGGTGGAAAAGCTCTCACCGCAGGCTCAGGCCCTCAGGGTCAGCATTGCGGTGCAAGCCTCGAGCCCCTTCAAGGTCATGGGAAACTCCGACAGGGTAGAACAGGTCCTTATCAATATCATAGATAACGCTCTCAGATACTCGCCCCGGGGTTCGCAGGTTGACATATTCCTCACCCCGGAGGGAGCCTTCGGGAAGGTGGAGGTGAAGGACAGGGGGCCGGGCCTCTCTCCTGAAGAAGAGCAGAGGGTCTTTGAGCGCTTTTACCGCGTTGACAAGGCCCGTTCCCGCGACCACGGCGGCTCAGGCCTCGGGCTTGCCATTGCGCGGCAGATCATTGAGACGCTGGGGGGAAAAATCTGGGTGAGCGGCGCCCCCGGCGAGGGATGCGCCTTCTCGTTCACCCTTCCCCTTGCCCCGGAGCACGAAGAGAGGAGCAAGTAGAATCATGGACAGAACGGAGACACTCAACTGGGTTGAGATTGACAAGAGGTCCCTGGAGCACAACGTGAGGCTCTTCAGGCGCCTTGTGGGAAAAGAGAGAAAGCTCATGGTGATCGTGAAGTCAAATGCTTACGGCCATGGCATGCGACCTGTCTCTGAGATAGCCCTCGCCTCAGGCGCAGACTCACTTGGCGTATTCTCCTTCGAGGAGGGGAAGGCCCTCAGGGAGTGGGGGGTGAAGAGCCCCGTCCTGGTGATGGGATATATCCCCTTTTCGCTCCTTCTCCATGCGGCGGCCCTCGATCTCTCTTTTGCCGTTGCCTCAAGGGAGACCCTTGAAGCCCTTCTGCCCCTGGCAGGCACGATGAAGGCCCGTATCCATCTTAAGCTGGACACGGGCCTTCACAGGCTCGGCTTCAAGCTTTCAGAGCTACCCCTGGTAAAAAGCCTCATCGGGAGCACTCCCGGCATTGAAGTGGAAGGGCTCTTCACCCACTTTGCCAACATAGAGGACACCCTTCACCACGAGTTCGCCCGCTCACAGCTTGCCCTTTTTCAGAAAATGGCGGCACCCTTCATGAACCAGGGAAAAGTGCTGCGCCATACGGCATGCACGGCGGCAACGCTCCTGTTCCCCGGCACCCATTTTGAAATGGTCCGGGTGGGCATAGGACTTTACGGGATGTGGCCCTCAAAGGAGACGCTCATCACTGCCCTGGAGACCGAGAAGCATGTCCTGAATCTCAAGCCTGTTCTTACATGGAAGTCCAGAATCATCCAGATTAAAAAAGTGAAGCCCGGCGATACCGTGGGCTACGGCAGGTCATACCGAGTGACGCGCCCTGCCAGGATTGCGGTTCTTCCCGTGGGCTATGCCGACGGCTACGACAGGAAGCTCTCCTCCAGGGGATCGGTGATCATCAGGGGCAAGGAGGCGCCTCTGGTGGGAAGGATATGCATGAACATGTGCATGGCCGATATCACCCATATTCCCGGTGCCTCAGTAGAAGACGAGGTGATTCTGCTGGGCACCCGCAAGAGCGCCTCCATAAGCGCCGATGCCATGGCGGAGCTCATCGGTACCATCAACTACGAGGTGACGACAAGAATCAATCCCCTGCTCCCCAGGATGATAATCTAGACAAAAGTCTAGCCCTTCTTTTTCATGAAGTGCTCGAGAAGGTCAAGGGCCTCTTTGAGGAGGGCTGTCTGGGGAAGATAGACCACGCGGAAATACTTTTTCCCCGGCTTTATCTCGAAGCCTGAGCCATGGACGAAGAGAACCCCTGTCTCCCTCACAAGCTCCAGTACAAAGTCCTCGTCGGTGGCAAAGCGCTCCGAATCCAGGCGCGGCATGGCATAAAAGGCTGACTCGGGCTTCACGCAGCTAATGCCCCCGATGGAGTTCAGCCGCGAGTGGATCAGGTCCCGCCTCTCCCGGAGCTTTGCGAGGGTCTCCCTGATGTGGTCCTGGGAGCCTTCGAGGGCGGCCTTGATGGCGAACTGCTGGGGGCCCACGCTGCAGAGGCGGGCATCAAGGAGCTTCCTGATGGTGAGAAAGTATTCATCGGTGGCCTTCAGGTTCTTGATGATCATCCACCCCGTTCTCCATCCCGGCGCGAGGTAAGACTTGGAGAGGCCGTTCAGCGTGATGACCGGTACGTCATCGCAGAGGGAGGCGAGGGAGATATGGGATTTGTCAAAGATGAGCTTGTCATATATCTCGTCGGCGAAGATGATGAGCCTGCGGGATCTCGCAATTTCTATGATGCTGAGCAGCGTCTCCCTGTCGTACACGGCCCCCGTGGGGTTGTTGGGGTTGATGATGACAATGCCCTTGGTGCGCGGAGTGATCTTTGCCTTGATGTCCTCCAGATCGGGGAGCCATCCCCGGGCCTCGTCAAGGTAGTAAGGGTTGAGGCGGGCGCCGATCTTGGTGACCACGGCATGGTAAAGAGGATAGCCCGGCGCAGGGGTGAGGACATCGTCTCCCACGTCAAGAAGTGCTGTGAGGGCAATCTCTATAGCTTCGCTTGCCCCGGCGGTGATGAAAACCATTTCGGGATTGGTGTCGATGCCGTTATGCTCCCTGGCGTGCCGCGCCACCGCCTCGCGGGCTTCCTGGATGCCGCTTGAGGGGGCATAGCCGTTCTCGCCCTTCAGCATCGCCTGGTGGACAGCCTCAATCATGGCAGGTGGGGTACGGAAGTCAAACTTGTTGGGATCGCCGATATTGCAGTAGATGACTTTCTTTCCAAGGGCCTCGACCTTCTTGGCCTCATGGACGATGTTTCTTATGGCATAAGTCACTTTGCTCGCCCTCTGCGATGGCGTGATGTGCATGGGAAACCTCCTTGAGGGAAAAATACCTCGGGCACAACAAATTCCCCTTTTCTCCACCGCTTCTCCTTCTCCTGCCGCGCGGCTGCCATTCCTGTCACCTCAGGGAAAAGAAGGTATAATTTCAGTTTCATATAATATGGTATCTATTTAGGCACCTGCCAGGGGCTCACAGGCAGGTGCAGGGAAGGAACTCAGCCTATGGCCCTCACTCCCGAGGCTCCCTCCAGGAGAAAAACCCTGGGGAGCACCAGCATCATTGTGATAATCACCGTAGTCCTCATTCTTGCAGTGGTCGGGAGGATCGTCTGGGGCCATTTCCGCCACAGGCGCGAGCAGGAGATCCAGAGGAATTATTCCCAGTGTTACCACTCCCTCTGCATTATAGAGAAAGCTCTCCAGGAATATGCCCGCGATCACAGGGGTCTTTACCCCGATAAGCTTGACAGGCTCGTTCCCCGTTATCTCAAGGAATTCCCTCTCTGCCCTCAGGCCCGCCGTAACACATACAAGGCGTCCTATTACGCCATCACCCTGCCGCCGATGTATTTTCTCGCCTGCCAGGGCACCAACCATCTCGGTCCTCCCGATACTCCCCAGATTGTCTCCGACCTGGGCTTTTTCTCGGAGAAGGCTTCCGATCCCCTTGTCTGTGTCTATGAGGAGGGCCATATGAGGGAGATCATGGAGCTCATTCAGGAGTCCAATGGCCTGATAAAAAAGGGCAAGTGCGACGGGGCGCTGGGGGTTCTCAGGCGCGAGATGAAGCTCAGAAGGGAAAAGCGTGATGAAATGTACGTAAAGATGGCGTACTGCTCATTCTCTCTCGGCGATGACCGATCGGCCCTTTCCTCCCTTGAGGAGGCACTCAAGGTCCGCTTTGACCTCTCGCAGTGGATGGTCCTTGCCCCCTGGCTCTACCAGGAGAAGAACCAGGAGCCCGTCCTGCGCATGATGAAGAGGTACTACAGGGAGAACCCTCAGGATATCTCGGCGGCGCTTGTGGTCTCAAAGCTCCTTGAAGCCCGGGGGGAGAGTGCCGAGGCGCAGAGGCTCTACAAGGGCGTGCTTGACGAGGCGATGTCGGGGAATCCCGCGGTGGATCTTTATTTCAGAGGCCTTCTCCTTCGCAGCGAGGGAAGCAACCAGGATGCCCTGGATACTCTGATGAGCATAAGGGATGTGCAGACGCAGAACCTTCCTGCGGAGCAATTCGCCTGCCTGGAGGCTGAGGAGTACATCAAAGAACTGAAGGAAAAAGTGAAAGACCGAAAGGAGGAGGCCCCGCCGCGGAAAGCCGGGAAGTGAAGAGAGCCCGGCAGGGACGAGTTGTCCTCGCGGAATTTTTTTGGTATAATCTTTCTTGATGTGACGTGGAGGAATGACCTGTCTATGATCCGTTTTTATGGAAGCAGCAACGCCCGTTATTTTCTCACCGTGCAGGACAAGCATGTCACCCTCTATCATGAAGATAAGGTCATGTGGAGCACTGATCTCATTCACACCGACTTCGAGGTGCTTGGAGTGGGCTCCAATTCCTGCGTGGCCATGTGGTTCAAGGAGGGCGTCTATCTTTTCAGGCCCGGCGAGCGCGTGAGGGCTGAAGCGCTGAAAAAGCTTCAGACCTCGGTCTTTCAGAAGACGGAGTCGGTGCTTTCCGATATTTTTTATAACGACGAGGGCTCTTCCTTTGTGTACATGAGGGTCTCCGGCAAGAGCAAGGTCACCGAGAAGCTCTTCGGGGCCCTTTCCTCGGCTCCCACGGAAAAGGGACTCAAGGAGTTCGAGCTCATCTTCTATGATATCCCCTCTGAGTCGGCCCACACGCTTCATAAAATGGTGCACCCCCTCTCCATGGAAAAATACGTGAAGTGGAGCATTTCCAGGGATTTCAATTACCTGGTCCTGGGGAATCCCAGGAAGATCCCTTCGGGCGTAAGCGTCAAGTACTCGATTATCGACACGCAGAGCTTTAAAACGGTGAGGAGCTTCGAGCTGCAGGATACCGAGGTGCGGTCAATCAGGGTTAACAACGAGGGCACCGCCCTCCTTGAGGCTTCAAAGCGCGGTGTGGAAAACATTCTTGTGGTCACGAAGGATGCGAACAGCTATAATATTCAACGGCCGACCGATGCGGAGATTCTTCACCTGGGAAGGAGCTTTGTGGCCTTTCATGTGCACCGCCCCCCCGCCTTCATAGTAAAATCCCTTGATGACAGAGAACTTATCACTAATAACCTCTCCATATTTGAACAGCACAAGGTGGAATATGCCCTTCTCTTCAATGCGAGGGACACCATGAGCCTTCTCTATCTGAAAGATGATCAGCTCTATCACTTCATCACCGACATGAGCACCCTCATTACCGAGATAAGGCGCTTTGAGCTGGTGATGAGGAAGAAGCAGGCCGAGGAGCAGGCTCCTGTTGAGCAGCCGGTTAAATATGAGGTTCCCTCGACTTCCCCCCTCAGGGAAGCTCCCGAGAGGCCCCATTCATTGAAAAGGCCTTCGGCAATAGAGTTTTTTTTAGAGAGAGAACCTGTAAAACCTTCCCGCGATGAGTTTATCACCCTTGAGGATACCTCTTCCCCGCCTCAGGCTCCTGAGCCTGCCGAGGAACCGGCTGAGGAAGAGGCCGGCGCAACCTCCCTTCCGGTGGTCAAGATTCCTGACAAGACCGAGCTTTTCCAGATGCTGGAGACCCTCAAGCTCCACCTTGTGATGGGAATAGTTGACGACAAGGCGTACCAGGAGAAAAAGCAGGCCATTGAGCGGATGATAGAGCTCCAGGACAAGCAGCCATCGCTCCAGGCGGCCTCCCCTGCCGCATCTGCAGCGCCTCAGAAGGCCGGGGAGCAGGAGTCACCCTCCTCTGAAGAGGAGAAGGAGCGCGAGAAGATACAAAAACTCCTTGAGTCTCTTGAAGAGCGCTTCATTCTCGGCGAAATAAACGAGACCTCCTACCGGGAGCTCAAGGCGAAGTACCACCGGTCCCTCAGCGCCAAGCGCTTTCAGGCGTCCCCGTCACAGACCTCAAAAGGGTAGATCCTTTCACATCCAAGGAGGAACCAGTATGAACAGAACTTTTGTTGCAGGCTTTGCAGGCGCCCTTGTGGGGGCCCTTCTTGTCATTGCCTATCTTCATCTCTTCGCAAGGATGCCGGGAGCCCCTGCGGCGCCTTCCCCGCTCCCCTCCCCCTCATTGGTGACGCACCTGGAGAGCGGCTCGTCAGTCACTGCCGCCGTGGATAAAATCCTGCCGTCAGTCGTCTATATAGACACCAAGGCTTTTGCTGAAGTAGTATCCCCCTCGAATGATCCTCTGGGGAATCTTTTCGGCTTTCCCATGAACCGCTCGCAGGTAGTGCCCCGCGAAGGGCGCGGCTCCGGCGTAATAGTCAGTGAAGAGGGCCTGATCCTCACCAACGAGCATGTGGTCCATGGCGCCACCGAGATACTTGTGACCCTCTCAAATGAGCAGCACTTCCCAGCAAAGGTGAAAGGTGCCGATATCCTCTCTGATATTGCCATGCTGGTCGTTGATGCAAAGGCCCTCAAGGCGGCTGTTCTCGGCAACTCCGATGATCTCAGGATAGGCGAGAGTGTCGTGGCCGTCGGGAGCCCTTACCGGTTTCAGCAGACGGTGACGGTGGGGGTCTTAAGCGGCAGGGGGAGAAGCATCTCCGAGCAGTCCAAGGACTTCCAGGATCTCCTCCAGACTGACGCCGCCATCAATCCAGGGAACTCGGGAGGCCCTCTCGTCAACACCAGGGGGGAGGTTATCGGCATCAACACCGCTATCATTCCCTACGCCCAGGGGATCGGCTTTGCCATCCCCATCAATACGGTCAAGAACATCATGGAGCAGCTTATTGCCCATGGCAAGGTGAGCCGTCCCTATATAGGCATCATGATGCAGGATCTCAACGAGCAGATCGCACGGTATTACAGGCTTCCGCTCAAGGAAGGCATCATTATCGTCGGAGTGGCACCTGGAAGCCCTGCGGCGGCATCAGGCCTCCAGATCAGGGATATCATCACCGAGATGAATGGCACGGCCCTCAAAGACGCCGAGGCTCTCAGGAAGCTGGTGAAAGGCCTTAAAGTGGGTGATTCTGTGTCCCTCAAGGTGTGGCGCATGGGGAGGAGCGGCATGGTGAACCTTAAAATGGCTGAAACGCCCTAGACACCCTCTTCTCAGGCGACACAGATCTTGTTTTTCCCTGTGCTTTTCGCCCTGGAGAGGGCCTGCTCCCCTCTTTTCACGAGATGATCCATCCCTTCACGGGGACCAAGCAATGCGGCGCCAATGCTCACCGTCACATGGATGAAGCCCGAGGGAAAGAGCGATACAGTGCGGGCCTCCACCACTGTGCGGAGCACCTCGGCAATCTCCTCGGCTTTCATCAGGTCCGTATCGGGAAGGACCACGGCAAATTCCCCGCCCTCGTAGCGGGCAAGTATTCCATTGGCAGGGACATGGGAAGCCAGGGTCTCCCCTACCTGGGTAAGGGTCCTGTTCCCCTGCTGGAAGCCATACTCAGTATTGATCGACTGGAGCCCGTCAATGTCAATGGCAAGGAGGGAGAGGGGAGAGGAGAGATCCCGGGACCTCTTTATCTCGTCCCTGGCCTTTGTCTCAAAGAACTTCCTTGTATAGACTCCTGTGGTCTCATCGCGCTTTGCCTCCTCCTCGAGGATTTTCAGCCTTTTACGCTCCTTGTCAAGGCGTTCCATCTTCTTGAGGGAGACCTTGACCCTCGCGTGGAGCTCATCAAAGCTGAAAGGCTTGGCCACGTAATCATCGGCGCCCATTCTGAAGCCCATCATGCGGTCTTCAAGCTCCGATTTCGCGGAGAGAAAGATAATGGGGATCTCGTGGCCTTCCTCTCCGCTCCGAAGTATCCGGCACACCTCGTAGCCGTCCATTTCGGGCATGTTCACATCCAGGATGATGAGATCGGGGCAATACTCCGACACCCTGCCGAGTGCTTCCCTGCCATCCCTGGCCGACTGGGCGAGAAAGCCCGATGATTCAAGAAGCTGGATAAGCATGGTGCGGATGACCTCGTCGTCATCAACTACCAGGATTCTGTGCTGCTCTTTCAACGGAGTCCTCCCAGGAGCTTCTTTGTCACCACAAATTCTCCCTCTCTGCGATAAAACCCTCCCATAAAAGGTTTTCTTCTCTTTTTGGAGAAAGGGATTAAAGGGGCCCTCGGCGGCGTAATCACCATGGGGGCTCCTCTGCCACTATGAACCATGGAGGTACGTGACATGAAATATCTTGCAGGGCTCTGTATGCTTCTCATAGTGTGTTCTGCTCCTTATGCCCATGCCGCTTCAAATATTGACGCGCGGCAGCTCGTCGATCACCTTTATATCCCCTCGGGTCAGATGCCTGTCCATGACCTGGTCATTGAGCTCGAGGAGAGCGTAGCGGGCTCGGCCGATTCTTCGCTTGTCCCGTCAGGCAAGGACAAGATCTATTTCAAGGCGCCCAACAAGCTCAGGATTGACTCGGTCCTTATCGATCCCGGCGGACCCTTTGACGGGAGGAACATGATAATCATCCGCGACGGGATCAATGCCTGGCATTACCTTTCAACGGGCCAGTATCCCGTGAAAAAGAAAGCCGACGAGCCCAGCGCCCCCCTCAACCTGCCCTTCGGAGTAATGCGCTATCCCCAGGACGTGGACAAGCAGTACACCGTTTCAGGGAGCGAGACTATTGACGGCGTACAGACAAGCGTGGTGAAAATCACCAATCCCTCCAATCCCTCTGAGGAGGTCACCGCATGTATTGACAGGACACGATGGGTACCCCTGAAGGTGAGCCTCAAGCAGAAGGACAAGGGAGGCGAGGTGACCAAGAAGGTCCTTTACAAGCAGATAGGGCAGACCAAGGACGGCCGCTATTTCCCTATGAAGCTTGAGATCTTCAGGAATGAATCACTGGTGCGCGTGGTGGTCTACAAGGCAGTTGCCGTGAACGCAGGCCTTGACGAGAGCCTCTTCCAGCCCATGGACAAGTTCGTCAAGTAACGCGGAAACAAAATCTCTCTTTCAGGGTCTTACCATAAGAGTAAGATGAGAGGGGTGACATTGATGAGAAAGAGGATTCTTGCAGGCGCTTTGATGGCTTTTGTGCTTGTGGTGGCAGTAGCTGTGCTCCCCATATGCCCGGCCGAGAAGAAAAGTGGGGGGGGGGCTCAGGCAGGCGAGTTCCAGGCGCTCCATGACGAGGTGCAGATAGGCAACCTCCTTACGGGGCTCTACCTTACATCAGAACAGGTGGCAAAAATCGCCCCTCTCTCGGCGGAAGCCGAAAGAGAGAGAGAGCATTTCGCTCAGGTGAAGGAGGAGTTCGCCCGTGAGAGCCTGCCGGTGCTCAAGAACCTCCGCGACGAGGTAATGAGGACGGGCGACGCGAGCGAGGAGACCAAGAGGCTCCATAATGTGATAAAATCCCGCTTCGATCGCGAGGAGGAAGCCTACAGGGACACGATGAAAAGCCTCAACGGGAAGGTGCAGGCCCTCCTCACGGACAACCAGAGGATAATCGTGGCGGAATACAAGCCCTGCCTCATCCCTGTAAAGAGCATCTCGAACCCCGAGCGCATCGGCCAGTCTGGCGACAATGAAGGAGCAGTGAAGCTTCTCACAAGGGCCCGCGAGCTTCCCGAACAAGCGCTTCACCGCATGAAGGAGAAAGCCGCAGCCCGCATCCAGAAAAAGCTCAAGAAGGAGATCCCGGAAAAAGAGATCCCGGCCTTTATGGAAAGCATCTCCCAGACTATTGACAAGGCCCGCGCAATGAGTGATGATGAGTTTGAGCTCAGGAAGGGCGAGCTTGCAGCGAAGCTTATGCCGCCCTCAAAGCATGAAGACCCTGAAAAGGCTCTCTTTTTCAAGGTCGATCGCTTTCTTCTGAATCCACGCTTTGCCGCCGTCGCGGCCATGAAAGCCCCGCATGCCGGCACCGCAGGAATACAGGATGCCGCCGGGAAGTCCTCCCGGGCGAGCAAATGAACGAAGATCGCTCTTATTTTGTCTCCTCGCCTGGTGAGGCGGCTGTGGCTGAGGGGAAGGACTGCCTGATGAAGATATCGCTCACCGCTATCCCTGTAAAGGAGAAGCCGATTCCCTCCTTCTCATAGACCATCTTGAAGGTGGCTTTCTCCTGCGGAGGCGCCGGGTAAAGCGAGTACGAGCTTCCGTACTCGGCGATGACCTCGCCGGGGCTTGATGCCTCGGCCATGATTCTCTTCTCGGTGATGAAGCGCCTGTCCTGGCAGCTCAGCTGGCTGATGGCCCCCTTTTCATCCACAAAGGCGAGTATGCGGTACTTCTTGTGGGTATAGAGCATCTCTTTTGTCACGGCAAGGGCCATGCCCTCACCAAAGTCATTTTTCACGGTCTCAAAGGGTGTCCCCAGCTTGATGCTCCCGATTTTTTCTCCAGGCGTCACCATCTTGTCGGCAAAGAGATCGAGAGGGAGCTTGTCCTTGCCCTCTGGAGCCTTCGCAGATCCCAGTGAGGCAATAATCTTATTTGCTTTATCCATCACGGCGCGGGCCATATCCTTGCTCTTGAAGTCACCATAGGGCACGGGGAAGTACTTGAAGAAGAAAAAGTAAGGCTGCTCGTTCTTGGCCTTTTCAAAGTCGAAGTCGCAGGTGCTGTCATAGAGGAGGCATGCAAGGAAATACCGGAGGGCCTCGTCTTGCTTCTTGTCACAGAGCTGTGCCTCGCCTATGAGCCTGTTTATCTCGGCATCGGCAGGACTGATGGCGAGCTCTTTCATGAGGACGTCAAGGGCGTTCCTGGCATCATTCTTTGCGATATAAAGGGAGGCGAGCTTCTGTGCCTGGCCTGGAGAGGGACTCTTTTCCATGGAGCTCTTCTGCGCCTCGATGGCTTTCTCCAGATCGCCCTTTTTCTCGTAGCACTCGATGAGCCCCTGGAGGGCTCCCGGATTGTCGGGAGAATACTTCAGCACCTCGTTGAACTCTTCGGCGGCCTTATCGTATGAGCCGCTCGCGATGCTTTCCCGGGCCAGTTTCATGTGTTTTTTCGCCTGGGCGGCAGGATCGAACATGCCGCACCCTGCGAGAAGCCCCAGCAGCATGACGGCCAGGCACCAGTGGGCCCATTTCCTTTGAATCACCATAGTACCCCCTTGTAGTGACGTGGTAAGCGAAATTTCTCTTTTTCACCTCTTTTTCCTCCAAGGAAGAGGAGAAATATCTCCTGTGGGGAAAAAGCATGGAAATATTCTCAAGGAGGGATCAAGGTGAGGATCCTTATAATCGGAGCCGGTGCCATAGGCACCATGCTGGGAGTGAGGCTTACGCTCTCAGGCAAGGAGGTCACCTACCATGATCGCCCTGAAGTCATCGCCGCCCTTGCAAAAGACGGCCTTTCCATGGTAGTTGACGGGAAAACCCACAGAGTATCGCAGGTGAGGACCGATGGAGACCTCTCCGGTGGCCTTCGCCGGGTGCCCTATGACCTGGCCATTCTCTGTGTCAAGGCCTATCATACTGAAGAGGCCGTCAAGAAGCTTGACAGGAGCCTCTTCACCTCCCTTCTCACCATCCAGAACGGCGTAGGAAATGAAGAGTTTCTCATTTCCAGGTTTGGTGCCGATCAGCTCTTCTCTGGAGCCATCACGCTTCCAGTAGGAAGGAACCCGGCAGGGGTCCCGGAAATTGCCAATGCAAGGGGAGGAATCGGCGTGGCGCCGGTAAGGAAAGGCGATTCCTGCGAGGAAGTGCTCACCCTTTTCAAGAGGGCAGACTTTGTGACGAGGATCTACGGGGACTACAGGGCCTTGAAATGGTCAAAGCTCCTCATCAACATGCTGGGCAACGCCGCATCAGCCTTGCTCGCCGTGCCTCCTCAGGAGATCTTTTACGACAGGCGCCTCACGGGAATTGAAAAGGAGGCCTTTCTGGAGGCCCTTGAAGTGATGAAAAAAATGAAGATCGCCCCCGTGGACCTTCCCTCATACCCCGTGAGGCTCATTGCCCTTCTCTTTTCCCTTGCCTCGCCTACCATGCTGGAGGTTATCGTGAACAGCCAGAAATCCATGTCGCGGGGCTCGAAGATGCCCTCCCTTTACCTGGACCTTGAAAGCGGCTCGGGATCTTCGGAGGTGGAGGTGCTGAACGGCGCCGTGGCGAGAGAGGGAGAGCGCCTTGGCGTTCGGGTCCCCGTCAATAAATTTCTTTACAGGACTCTTGATGCCATGGCAAAGGGCCGCATTCCCCGTGATCGCTTCAGGGGAAAGAGAGAGGAGTTCCTCGAGGCACTCCTCGAGGCGCGGGAAGGGAAAGGGGATGCCCCTTAGGCCCCTCTCCCCGGGCCTCTCAGTGCCCTGTGTCTGTGTCCTTTGGCTATGTCACATGCCTGTGCGCCATGTCTATGTCTCATGTCTGTATCCATTGTCTGTGTCTTGTGTCTGTATCAATTGTCTGTGTCTCATGTCTGTATCCACTGTCTGTGTCTTGTGTCTGTATCAATTGTCTGTGTCTCATGGCCAGGTCCTGTGTCTGCGTCCTGTTTCCCCCTCCTCTCCCTGTTTCACCCTGCCGCGGCCTTTTATCGAGAGCGATGACCTCATCCATCACCCCAGGCCCGAAATATGTCCCCGGAAATCCGGCAGGAATTTTCCCGTGGCGCGAGAATGTTAGCACGATTATTTTCCCGCCCCGCCGGCGGGAGCCCGGGGAGGTACGAGAAATGGCCAGGCTTACAGGAAAAGAATGGCTTACCCTCAAGGAGGCAAGTGAGCTTACAGGGAAGAGTCTTAATGCCGTGAGACTTCTTGTTCACAGGAAAAAAATAGACGGGGTGAAGAAGGTCCAGGAGCAGGGCAGATCCTACTGGGTCATCCACCGCGACGCCCTGGGGCAGCTCTCCGGTGACCTTCCCAAGGTGAAAGAGGGCGACGTGCTCAGGGTGAAAGAGGGCGACGCTCCCAATGCAAAATGTGAGCTCTGCACCCTCAGGAAAAACGGCGGCGACCCGGCAATATGCGCAGAAATATGTCTTGCCGATCCCGACATAGGTGACGCTCTTCCGGAAAGGCCGGACATATATCACCGGCAGGAAGATCAGGAAAGCCCTGATGAGCGACATGGGTCAGAAATGCTTGAGGCCTCTGTTGACGGGGAAAAGAAGAGGATATATGTCGTTGAAGACGAGACCCTGCCCTCCCAGGATGATCTCGTGGAGCCCTCTGTTCCCCTTGAGCACTATGAGCGCAGGCAGAAAGAATGGGAGAAGGAACGCGACGGTCTTATGCAGGGCCTCATGATGTACCGCTTCAAGTTTGAGGAGCTTGACAGAAAGATGAAAGTCCTCCCTGCGCCCCCCGAGTATGTGAGCGCAAAGATAGAGGAGCTTGAAAGCCAGCTTGCCGAAGAATCAAGGGAGAAGGATGTTCTTGTGTCGGAGCTGGGTAACAAGCTCACGACCCTTTTCATCGATGAAGAGAAAAACAGGGAGCATTACGAGACCAGGGTGAAGGATTACGAGCACTCCCTGGCGGAGCTGAAAAAGAGGCTTGAGGAAGAAGAGCGGGCAAAAGAAGCCCTCAGGTGCCAGATGGATGAGGCGATGCATGAGCTCAGGGAGCGGCGGAAGCCCTGGTGGAAAAAAGTGCTCCGCACCGGAGCAAAGAAGCATTAGACGTCAAATTTCTTCAGCGTCGGCGTGATGGCGGCGGCAATAATAATCAGGATTCCCCCGAAGGCCACGGTCATCGCCTGGTTTCCCCCGAGGAATTTCATAATCAATGTTCCCAGCCCCAGGGAGACACAGATTTCCGGTATCACTATGAACATGTTGAATATTCCCATGAATATGCCGTACTGAGCCTTGGGGAGGTGCTCCACGAGGATCACGTAAGGCATGGCCACAATGGAGGCCCAGCCTATCCCGGCGGCCACCATGGGGAAATAGAGGTGGTGGGGGTTGTGGATGAAGGGCACCGAGAAGAGCCCGATGCCGCATATCAGCAGGGCAAGGGCGTGGGTATGGACCCTGCCCAGGTATTTCACGAAGAAGGGGATCATGAGCGCGAAGAGGGGCGTCGCCACGCCTTTCACCAGCATGGTGTGGGCTCCCCACCGGATGCCCTTGTCATAGAGCTCTGAATGGGGATCTGAGGCGCCGAAGACATAGTGGGCCACGGCCACCGTGTAGAACATCCACATGCAGAAAAGGCCCATCCATGTAAAGAACTGCACCAGTGCGAGCCTCTTCATCACCGGCGGCATGGCCAGGTAGCACTCCCTGGTCTCCCTGAACCACTGGGCAAGAGCCTCGCCCGGAGGGACTTTCTGCTTTATCTCCTCAATGTTATCAGGAGGATATTCCGGCGTGGTGGAAACGGTCCAGAGGATGCACACAAGGTAGATGGCGGCACAGAGATAGAATGAGAGATGCATAGACGTGGGGCCTATTGAGGAAAGGGATGGGTACATCTTCAGCAGATCCAGGGAGGCAATATAGTTGCCCACAATCGTTCCGAGCCCGATCATGAGGCTCTGCATGGCGTATCCCGTGGGGCGCTGCTTCGTGTTGAGCTTGTCTGCCACGAATGCCCTGAAGGGCTCCATGCTGATATTGAGGGAGGCGTCCAGGATCCAGAGGCACCCGGCGGCCATCCAGAGGGCCGATGAGTTGGGCATGAGCAGCAGGGCAATGGTGGCGAGAAGCGCCCCGGTGAAGAAATAGGGCCTCCTTCTCATCTTGAGGCTCTCTATCCACGTCTTGTCGCTCATATAGCCTATGATGGGCTGGATGATGAGGCCCGTGGCGGGTGCCGCAAGCCACAGAAAGGGGATCTGCTCCGGTTGGGCGCCGAGCTTCTCGTAAATTGAGCTCATCCTGGCGAACTGGATCTCGAAGCCATGCTGGATTCCAAAGAATCCGATGCTCATGTTGATGATCTGCCAGACGGTCAGATCGGGCTTTTGCTTTTCCATGGGCGCTCCTTTACTTCCTTACGAGAGTTTTGCAGGCTTTTACCAGCCTTGCCGCCGCCGTTTTCGTGCTTTCAATGGGAGGCACAAGGGCGAAGCGCACAAAGCCTTCACCGGGATTGGTACCGTCGGGAAGCGGTACGGCGAGCGCCGGTCCCGGCGTCACCACGACCGCGACATCCTCCTCCAGCAGGCGCGCCGCGAACTCCGCCGAGCGTATGCCTTCGGGGATAGGCTGCCAGAGGTAGAAGGTGCCGCCTGAGTAGCCCTCGCGGAGACCCATCTCTTTGAGGGCGGCCTTGAGGATGTTCCTCTTTTCGCGGTATTCCTCTCTCATGGCGGCGACGTGGTCATCATCGGCCAGGGCTGCCGCCGCCGCTTTCTGGACAAAGGTGGCACACCCCGAGTCCATGTTCTCCTTGGCAAGGAGGAAAAGCCTTATCAGCTCGGCATCGCCGGCCATGAAGCCTACGCGCCATCCTGTCATATTGCTTCTCTTCGAGAGGCTCTGGAAGACGATTATGCCCTCTTTCCCGTATTGAAGGAGGCTTTCAGGAGCCTCGTCATGATACATTTCGGTGTAGCACTCGTCGGAAGCGATGATTATGTTGAAATCCCTCGCAAACTCCAGCAGCTCATTGTAAAATTTCCTTGTGGCAAGCACTGTGGTGGGATTGTTGGGATAGTTGACCCATATGATCTTGGCGTCCTTGGCGGCATCGGTGGAAATTGAGGAGAGATCAGGGAGAAACCCCTTTTCCTCGAGAAGGGGAACGAGATGAACCCTCTTGCCGGCGGCAAGGGCGCCGCTGTAGTAAGGTGGATAGCCCGGCGTGGGCACCAGAACGCCTCCCCCTGTCACGCAGCCCGGGAAGGCAAAGACGGCCTCCTTGGCGCCCAGCGAGGGGAAAAGCTCCCTGTCAGGGTCAAGAGTGACGGCAAAGCGTCTGCGCATCCACGAAACCACGGCCTTCCTGAAGTCCAGGCTTCCCCTGTTCTCGGGGTAGCCTGCGCTTCGAAGCTCCTTCATCGCCGATGAGGCGGCTTCAATGATGAAGTCCGGTGTCGGTGCCGTGGGATCGCCGATGGAAAAATCAATGACCTCGACGCCCTTTTTCCTGAGGGCCTCCTTCTTTTCCCGGAGCGCGATGAAAGGGTAGCGGGGAATGCTGGAAAGCCATGGTGCTGGCGTTGCGGTGACTTTTTTCATGGGGGTGTCCTCCTTGGAAGCTCCCAGAGACTTCGTGACGGGGGGCCTTTATCCTGCCTCATTTCCGACTCCCGGCCCCGGAGAGCCGGAGCCCTGCCTGCCCTTTTTTCGTCGGTCCCGGACATGTTAACAAAAGGTTAATTTTTTCCAAGATGCGCGAGAGAGCCCTTTTTGCGGTATAATATGGTCGTACAGAGATTTTCCATGAAAGGAACGGTTGGCACCCATGGCAGATTCAATAGGACGTCTCACGCCCCACTCCCCTCTCCCCGCCTATCTTGAAAAAGGTGAAGCAAAGAAAGCGAAGGAGGAAAGTGCAGGAGTCTCCCGGGCAGATGGCTTTACCAGGGCCGATGACACCAAGGAGCTCACCCAGTCAATTCTTCAGAAGCTCTGCAGCGAAGCTCCCGTCGGAGAGTCGAAGCTCCTGGGGAACACAAGGATTCTCCCCGACAACTTTGGCAGGGTAAAGCACCTCGCGCTCCAGCTCTCAAGCTACGTGGGCGGCTCTATGCGTAACGATGTGCTCACTGCCTATAAAACGGTCTTCAAGAATATGGAGCCCGACACGAAGTTCACCATGGTCGTCGAGAGCGACAGGGACAGGAAGGATATTGAAAAAGTCATCAAGGACAACAATATACCCAATCCCGAGCGTATCCAGTTCATCCAGCCACCAAACCTTTCTCTCACGGTGTGGGCCCGCGACCAGATGATTGGCATGTATTTCCCCGCCGATGACTCCAAGACGGCCCTCCTCAACCAGACCACCTTCCATAGCTGGCATAACGAGGATACCCTTGTGCCGCCCTACATCGCTGATAAGTATCCCAGCATCGTCCTTGATCAGGAGAAGCGGATCGTCACCGACGGCGGCGAGGTGGTGTCCACCAAGAACGAGACCTTTGTCGGGAACTTCTCCATTGCCGAAACTGCCGAAAAGCTCAAGGAGCTCGGCAGAAAGGATGAATCCTTCGCATCGCTGATAAGGAACCATTACGAAAAGAAGACCGGCAAGGAGGTGCTCACCGCCGACGACAAGAGCCTCTTCCCCTGGAAGATGGTGCCGAGGGAAGTGGAGCCGGGAATGCATGAGCATCCCTTCAAGCTCGAGGTGAACCCCGATTACAAGAAGCCGGAGCTCCGGGCCAATCAGATGGCCGAGGGGGACATGTGGATAAAGGCGGCAAAAGAGCTCTTCCAGAAAGAGTTCGGCCAGAAGATAGTGGTCATGGGCGAGGATGACCCCTCGACACCCGAGGTGGAGGGTCCTGCCAATGACCACCTTGACATGGCCATTACCCCCTTTGACGAAAAGACGGTGGCTGTCGGTGACCCGAGCCTGGTGAAGAGGGCTCTTGACAAGATGACGCCTTCGCGGCGCATCGAGGTCCTCGGCAAATTGTCGGACATTGTGGGGAAGACCCTCACCGAGGCCGATTTCCAGGATCCGGAAAAGGGGAACAACAGGGAATATCCCAACCAGCAGCGTGATTTTGATAAGTATGCGAAAAACCTCGAGAAGCAGGGCTTCAGGACTGTCCGCATGCCTTACGCCGAGCCCAGCTGGAGCGCACCCAACGTCACCTATACGAACTGCCTCCAGGAGCAGTTCACCAAGGATGACGGCACCAGGGTGAAGCGGGTGTTCCTGCCGATCTTCAATATCCCCGAGCTTGACAATCAGGCGCTGGGCACTTACAAGAAAGAGGGATTCGAGGTATTCCCCATCCCCATGCCGAACCTTGCCACGAGGAAGGGTGCGCTGCGGTGCATCAGCCAGTGGCTTGACCGTTCCCACAAGTAATCGGGGCTGATGAGAGCGAATGACAAGGGACTCCTTTCGGGGTCCCTTTTCCTATGGAAGGGGGTGCATGCCATGGAGTTCTCTTACCTCGAGTTTGAAAACCGCCACAGGGGCTCGAGCTCTCAGGTGAAGCGCGAGCAGGAGGGGTATCTTCGCTTTTTCGAGGGAAAGTCAAGGATAGTGGACATCGGGTGCGGCCGCGGCGAGTTTCTTGAGCTTCTTGTAGGGCGCGGTGCCGCCAGCGCCTACGGGGTAGAGATAAATGACGAGATGCGCCTTCATGCCGGGGAAAAGGGCCTCACTGTGCTTGGTGAGGAAGGGCTTTCCCACTTAAAAGGCCTCCCTTCGGGGAGCCTGGAAGGTATTTTCCTCTCCCATGTGGCAGAGCATCTCCATCCCAGGGACCTCATGGCTCTCGTCGCCGAGAGCCACCGCGTCCTTGCGGAAGGCTCCTTCTTTGTCGCCGAGACCCTCAACCCGGGCTGCCTCTTCAGCCTCGGTCCCTATTTCATGGATCCCACCCATGTGGCGCCTGTCCATCCCCTCACCTTGAAATTCATACTTGAAGCTGCGGGGTTTCATTCTCTTGAGTTTCTCTATCGCCAGTATCTGCCTCCGGAGTTTCTCGAGCTTGAGCCCCTTCCTCCCGGCCCCGGGGCCCCCACTGCGCTGGAAGAGGCATACCGCAAGACGGTCTTCAGGCTCCAGCTCATAATCAACGCGGCCTTCAAGGACTTTATTTACTCCGTGGCAGCCCGGAGGTGATATGCTGAAAATTGCCCTTTTTGAGGCCTACGATCCTTCAAGGAAAGACCGTGTCTTCTACCCTCTCGGGCTTGCCTCACTTGCATCCCATGTGAAAAAGGCTTTCCGCGGTGTTTCGGTGCGCATCTGCAGGGACCGTGAAGAGCTCCTGTCGGCAAAACCCTCCATGGTGGGCATCTCGTCCACCTCGCCGGCCATACCTTTTGCCGTGGCCATGGCCCGTGAAGTGAAGGAGGAGCTCGGCATCCCCGTGATCCTTGGAGGAGCCCATATAAGCACCCTTCCTGAGAGCCTTGCGCCGCTCTTTGATGCCGGCGTCATTGGCGAAGGTGAAGCCACCTTCGCCGCCCTTGTCGATCTTTTTTTGAAAGAGGGGAAGCTTTCCCCTTCATCATTGATCGAGAGAGAAGGAATTGTCTTTCACGACGGCTCTTCGCTGCGCAAGACACCGCACCGCGCTCCCATCGCCGATCTTGACAGCCTGCCCTTCCCCGAGCGGGCATGGACCGGCGTCGTTTCACAGGTGCAGTGGCTCTTTTCATCGCGGGGGTGCCCGGCACGGTGCGCTTTCTGCGCATCGTCGGCAATCTGGAGGGGATACAGGCTTCACAGCCCCGCATACGTGGCCAGGGAAGCAGGCGAGCTTGTGAAGCGCTTCAATTCCCCATTCCTTATCTTTATGGATGACCTCTTTGCCGTGAGCCAGGAGCGGGTGGAAGCCGTCGCTGCCGCCCTCAAGGAGGTGGCAGGCCCGTCTTTCTCCTCGACGGTGACCCTCCGGGCCGACAGGGCAACGGAGTCCCTTTGCGGGGCTCTCAGGGCCATGGGCGCCGGCTTTGTGCATATTGGCATTGAATCGGCATCGGACAGGGTTCTCGCGAAGCTGAAGTGCGGCACCACGACAGCGGCACAGAACCAGAAAGCCCTTGATGTCGCGAGCGCCGCCGGCCTCTCGCCCGTGGGCTCCTTCATCATCGGCGCCCCCGGCGAGGAGGAAGAGGACCTTGAGGCGACCTACCGTTTTATCGAGCGAAATCTTGCAAGGGGCACCATGAAAAGCTTTTCCTTCAGCCCCCTTGTGCCTTTCCCTGCCACGCCCGTCTGGCATGACGCCAAGGATCGGGGCCTCATCGATCCCCTCGCGATGGACTGGCCTTCTCTTGATATTGACGTGAGGACTTTTACCGGCGAGCGGTACATGCTCCTCAACGACAGGATGAGCCACGACCGTTTCATGTATCATTTCCGGAGAATGAAAGATCTTTTTGACCACGTCCACTGATTTTCGGGTATATTTTAGTGTATAATAGAGAGAGAGCCCTTTACCATGAGGCCCCTTGTCGTGATAAGTATATGGGGTACTCTGTCCTTCAGGACGTACACATAAAAGGAGTTGGTCACATGTCAGAGGAAATCAGGTCCGTTGACGGGTATGGCACCATGCAGCCTGTAAGCCCTTACTCCGGGGGAGGAGAAGTGGCGCAGGCGCCCGCCCCGGGATCGGAAGCAGTCCAGATGACGCCTGCCATGGAGGAGGCCCAGCAGTTAGCCTGGCTTCCCGGCGAGCAGCCTTCATCAGAGATAGCGGCCCTTCCCCAGGATCAGCAGCTTCCCCAGATAATGAAGCTTCTTGACGATCCAGGGGCCCACCAGCAGTTCTGCTCGGAGTTCCATGATTACATGCAAAGGGTGAACCCTGACCCTCAGCTCATGCCTCCGGGAACGGAGCAGGGGATGAAGATGCCCGGCGGCGGCGGCGGCCTTCCCATGATACCGGGGCTGGGGAACAAGGGCACCGATTATGACCAGCTCCAGAAGGATGCCTCGCAGAAGGAGAGCCAGCAGCTCCTGGACAGCCTCGGCGGTAACGGCGCGGACCTGAACCTCTCGGGCTCACTCGACGACAGGATCTCCCAGCTCCAGAGCGCCGTCCAGCAGCTTGAATCCAGGAAGGGCGAGCTGGAGAACATCATCTCTCAGCTCGAGCAGGAGATATCGCAGCTCGAGCAGGAGATAGAATCCCTCGAGAACGAGAAGAGCGAGGTTGAGAACCAGAAGAAGCAGAAGGACCAGGAGCTCAACCAGGCAAAGCAGGAGCAGCAGAAGCTCCAGAACCAGAAAAACCAGCTCAAGAACGAGGAGAGCCAGCTCCAGTCACAGAA
Source organism: Candidatus Eremiobacterota bacterium (assembly GCA_031082125.1). Classification (NCBI taxonomy): domain Bacteria; kingdom Bacillati; phylum Vulcanimicrobiota; species Vulcanimicrobiota bacterium. Next base: position 119,320 of record JAVHLM010000006.1, on the reverse strand, counting down.
ATCTTCGCTCCAGGGGCAGATATCGAGCCTTGGGACCCAGATTACCCAGATGACGGCCCAGATAGGGACCATGAGGGCCTCGGCGGCATCGCTCCATGCCCAGGCGGCGGCACTTGCGGCAAACCCTTACACGGCTGCCGCGGCGGTAGCGGCAGAGGCGGAAGCGGTATCCCTCGATACCCAGGCGGCGGCGCTGGAGGTGCAGAAAAACCAGCTCATGGTGCAGAAGCAGCAGGCCGAATGCCAGCTCCAGCAGGTGGAGGCCCAGCTCCAGCAGAACCAGGCCCAGCAGTCTCAGGTTGACACCCAGCTCCAGCCCATCGAGAGCAAGATCAACACCCTCCAGCAGGAGGTGGCGCAGCTTGATCAGAAGCTCCAGCAGATCGAGGAGCGCCTCGCCGAGAAGAAGGACAAGCTCGCCGAGAAGAAGCAGGACCTCGCCGACAAGAGGGCCGAGCTCTCCCAGGTGAAGGTGAAGCTCGCCAAGGCGAAGCAGCTGCTTGACGAGCACACGGCCATGAAGGGCCAGATCCCGGGAAGCCAGGGCGGATCAGGGAGCTCCTCGAACAACCCCGGCAATACCTCGGCCAACACCACCGATTACGGCGGGCTCCTCATGGGGCTCGGCATGCTTGGCGGCGGCTCCGGGCTCAAGATGGGCGAAGGCGGAGATGCCGCCGGTACGCCCGCCGGTGCGCCCATGGGGGGGGGGAGCGCCCAGGAGGTCCAGGAGCAGCGGGCCAAGGAAGTAGTGGCGTCATTGCCCTCGCCGGGCGGGCCCATTGACATGAGCGGCCGGAAGCCCGATCCCACCGTGAAAGTCTCCCAGTACGGCACCAATGCCACGCAGGCCCAGGTGGAGCAGATGCTTGAAGAAGTAGCGGCAAAGCATGGCATCCCCCAGGAGATAATGAAGGCCGTCGCCTGGAACGACAGCAAGTTCAACGTGAACACCCAGGCTTCCGACAGTGACATCCGCGGCGCCGTCCAGGTGAATCCCGACATCAACCCCGACTATGACGTGGCCCGCGGGAACAAGAACCCCGCCTACAATATCGAGTTTGCCGCGAGGCGCCTCAGGGACAACTTTGAAGCCTCAAGCGACTGGAAAATGGCCACATCGAGGTTTTACGGCGCCGATTCTGCCACGGGGGGCATGGGGACACAGATCATGGCCATGGCGGCCAACAGGCCATGGGAGGGCTCGGGAACGGGAGGAGCCCAGGCAGTGAACCCTTCTGCCATAAGAAGGGCATAGCGCCGCCATCTCTCACATGAACATGGAGACGTCGCCTTTGCCTTCACGGACCACTTTCGGCACCTCCTCGGTGAGGTCCAGCATGGAAGAGGGCTCCGAGACCAGCACGCCGCCGTCTATGACCATGTCGAGCATGTGGCCGAATTTTTCCTCTATTTCACCGGGATCGCTCATGATCTCCTGGGCCGTCACCGAGGCGCTCGTGCTGATGATGGGGCTGCCGAGCTCCCTCACGATGGAGAGACAGATAAGGTTGTCGGGCACCCTGATGCCTATCGTCCTTCTCTTGGTGAGCATGATCTTCGGAACGACCCTCGTGGCGGGAAGCACGAAGGTGTAAGGTCCGGGGATGAGCTTTTTCATGATCTTGTAGGCCGAGTTGGAGACCTGCGCATAGATTGAGATATCCTTCAGATCGTTGCAGATGATGCTCAAAGGCTTGTACCGGGGCATCTTCTTTATCTGGTAGACTTTCTCTATCGAGGCCTTGTTGAAGAGATCGCAGCCCATGCCGTAGATGGTATCGGTGGGATAGGCGATGATTCCGCCGTTCTTGAGCAGCTCCACCACTTTCTTTATTGTCTTCTGAAGCGGGTTCAATGGATCGAGTTCCACTATCATGGAGGCCACCTCCCTTGGAACGCACCGGTGTGCAGGTTTTGCCGATAATCCCTGATAGTTCTTTGCCCGGGAGGGGAAACCCTTCCAATGGGGAAAATGTCCTCCCGCTCCCTTGAATGTGCCGATTTGGTAACATCTTGGCAACATTCTCTTATTGCATTTTGGCCCTCTATCTGATAAGATTAAACTACATGTTTATTCATATTTTATGAACAGGGGGATGATGCGATGAATATCAATCAAAATATGAACGTGACGGGGACACCGGCTCCCTCGCAGAGCAGGCCTTCCCAGGCGCCCTCCCAGGCGCCTCAGGAAAAGGAGCTTATAGAGACCACTGATGTCTTCGAGGCGGGGAAGCAGCTCAAGGAGCTCGGCGACAAGGAGATCTCGCGGGGCCAGAAGCTCCAGGAGGAAGGCTTCGCCCTTATCGGCAAGGGAGTCAAGAACGTGATGGAGGGCCTTGAGAAGGAAAAGCAGGGCACCGCCAAGGTCGATGAAGGCACACAGCAGGTGGCCGGAGGCCAGAAGCTCGAACAGGAAGGCGTACAGGACATCACGGCCGGATCGGTGAAGCAGCAGGAAGGCCATAAGCTGGAAAAGGATGGCATTGCCGCCTTTGGGGAGGGCCTCAAGGCCGATGCCAAGGCGCAGGCCAAGAAAGGGTGCGGCACAGAGCAGATAGCAAGGGCTCTTGAATGCGAGGGGAAGGCCATCGCCACCGAAAAGGAAGGCATAGCGGCCATTACGGAAGGCATCGTCGTCGGCGAGCAGGGAGTGCTCAAGGAGCAGGAAGGTCTCAAGGGCGTAGCCTTGGGCATCGGGAACGAGAAGGCAGGGCAGCAGGATGTCAATACCGGCGTGGGCACCTTCAAGGTCGGCTCTGACACCGTCACCAAGGGCGACGCCCTCGTGGCCGCTGCAAAGCAGGATTATGCCGAGGCTGAAGCCCTCGACAAGGAGAGCAATCTTGCGGCCACCGAGAGTTTTACCCTCAAAAAATCGGCAGTCACCAAGCAGAAGGAAAGCGACAATATGGTCTATAATGCCGAGCTGAAGGAAAAAGAGGCGCAGAAAAAAGAGGGTGACAGCGCCGTAAAGATAGCACAGTCCATCGTTGAAGAGGAAAAGTGCAAGAAGACAAATCTTTTGGCCGATCTCTTCCTGAAAAAGGCCGAGGTTGACAAGAAGGCAGGCCAGGACCTCTCCGGGCTCCCTCTCTTTGCCGGTGAAGGCGCCACGTCCACTGCCGAGGGGATTCTCTTCCAGAACGTGGGGACCCTGAGGGGCGAAGAGGCAAAAACCTACCATATGAAGGCCGTGGCCCTGCAGACAGAGGCCGAGGCGCTCCAGGCCCAGGCGGGAACCCTCACCCAGGAGGCGAAGGAGCTGCGCGTCCTGGCTGAAAAGCTTGCCCTTGAAGCGAAAGATGAGATGGGCAAATCCAACGAGCTCAAGGATACCGCCCAGGAGAAGAAGAAGATGGCCAACGAGACAAGGAAGAAGGCCATAGCAGAAGAGAAGCAGGGCAACGAGCTCATGGCCAAGGGCATGACCGACAAGACCACGGGCGAGACGCAGATGAAAACAGGCGTTGAGAAGGAAAAGGGCGCCCAGGCTGAGCAGAAGAAGGCTCTCTCTGATGTCGAGGCAGGCGATGCCCTCGTCACGAAGGGGCTTGAGCAGAAGCAGGCCGGTGCCGCCAAGATAACGGCAGCCCACGGCCAGCAGGCCCATGCCCTCGGGAAGCAGAAGGAGGGGCTTGAGAAGGTCAAGACCGGGAGCGGTGAGACTGATGCTGCCCTCGTGGCGAAGAAGAAGGCCCTGGAGCAGATGACCTCGGGCGACAAGCTTGAGGATGAGGGAATTGCCCTCCAGACCGGCGGCCTCGGCAAGGTGAAAACCGGCGATGCCCAGGAGCACGAGGGTATGGAGAAGGTCAAGGAAGGCGAAGCCAAGATTGCTGACGGTACCAGGCAGAAGCGCGAAGGCACCGAGGAGGTTGACAAGGGCGTGCAGACCGACAAGGCAGGCGCCGTGGTCCAGGAGAAAGGCCAGGAGTACCTCAAGATGGCGGAAGAGATCCCCTTCCGCATCGCAGGTCAGTAGACGCCGTCACCAGCACGTTAAAGAGGAGGCCTCAAGCCTCCTCTTTTCATTTCCCAGAGCAGTGCCGGGCCACTATCACAAGCTCTTCACCTTTCAGGCTCTTTTCAAGGTGCCTTGAAAGGGGTGTCAAGAGCAGGTCCATGGGCGCCATGAGCACATCGGCCCCTTTGAGATAAGCCTGGAGAAGGGCCACAAGGGGAGCTTTTCCCCTGCCGCTCCCGCCAGTCACCCTGGTTCTCGCGCGGTAATAGATGCCGCTCATCTTGAGAAGCACTATGGGCAGGTAGAAGGAAAGCTGTGTCGCGAGGGAAAGTGAAAAGCTCCGCCGGGAAGAGATCTCGCAGATCTCGAGGCCGCACTTTTCCAAGAGAAGCGCCATGGTGCGGGCGTTGAAATGGAAGAGGTGAAAAGGGGGCTGGAACCATTCCCAGTATTTCCCCAGGACTCCTGCGGCGGCGCTCCCGAAATTGGGCACGGTGATCAAGAGGGAGCCTCCGGGGGAGAGAAGGCTTTTCGCCTTGCTCACCATGGCCACGGGATCAGGAAAATGCTCAAGGGTGTGAAGCATGGTGATGAAGGAAAAGGTCCGCCCCGGCGGGTATTCCTCGAAAGGCCCGTAAAACACGGGAAGAGGCGGTGAGGCCCCCCTTCCCTCCTCGCGGAGCTCGACACCCTCGGCGGCAAATCCCCTCCTTTGGGCCTCCAAAAGGAAATGGCCTCCCGATGAGCCTATGTCAAGAAGGGAGGCGCCTTCTTCAGGCTTCGGGCCCATTTTCAGGAAAAGCTCCTCCTCCCGCCTGGCGGGAATACCAAGAAGCTTTGCATAGGCGCCCCGGTAAAGGCTCTTCAGTTCCCCGGGATCGGGGAGGGGATCGAGAAAGACAAGCGTGCAGGCCCCGCAGCGCAGGTAACCAGAGCCCGCAATGGTGCAGAAGGAGAAGGCGCTTCCCCCGCAGAGAGGGCAGGCACTGTTTTGCGGCAACAGATCCTCCTCTTAAAGGTTTTTTCCCCGTCTTACAGAATTTCATACACTGCCATGGAAGAAAGAAAAATCCCCCGCTACGCTTTTATTGATGCCGCCCGCGGCCTGGCCCTCCTCGCCATGGTGGTGGTCCATGCCTTTGATTTCTGGATGGACACACAGAGCGAAAGCTTCGGGAGCTTCCTGTGGAAGGGCGCCAACTTCGTCGGCTCCCTTGCGGCCCCCCTTTTTCTATTTCTCGTGGGCTTCAACGTCTTCCTTTCTGCGCGGAAGATCAGGATCAGCGCGGATAAGCCGGGCACCGAGATCTTTATGCGGAACTTTTTCAGGGGCTGGGCCATCTTTTTCTCGGGGTATATCTTCAACTATCTGATGTTCTGCCTTCCCGACACCAAGGGCCATCCTCTCTCAGAGACCTTCATGATCGTGCAGATTCTTCACCTCATAGGGCTCTGCCTCGTACTGTTCTCTTTCGTGGCTCCCCTTGGGAGGTACAGTGTGGGGCTCTGCCTTGTTCTTGCCCTCTTCTTCGGCTCCTTCGGCCCCGTGTTCTGGGAGATGAAGCTCCCCCCGTCGTATTTTCTCACCCTCCTGAGGGGCCTTCCCATGGAGGCCTATTTCCCCCTTTTCCCCTGGGCCTTTTTCCCTTTCATGGGATACTGCGGGGCCTGGGCCTTTTCCAGGGCTCATAAGGGCGAGAACCTTTCGGGGTTCATGGGGATGGCTTTCATGGCAGGGTCGGCGCTGATCATCGGCTCACTGGGGGTGCTGGTCCTGGAGGGCCGGCTTGTCAATCTGCTGGCCATGGCTTACGATGAGAAAGCCTTCTTTCATATGGAGCTGCCACTGCTGGCCTTCTGGCTGGGAATGGCGGCCCTCTCACTTGCAGCCCTCTATCATATCAGGGAGGTCAAGCAGGCCCGGGGGCCTGTCATGAGAACTCTTGAGGACTTCGGCAAGGCCGCCTTTTTTCTCTTTTTCTTCCATTACCTGGTTTTCCGATTCACCGAGCCTCTCGGCCTCACCAGGGGCTGGTACCAGGGCACTCTGTCGGCGCCCCTTGTGGCAGCCCTTCTCCCCTTCCTTCTCGTGCTCTGCGCCTTTGTATGCCGGGGATGGCTCACCCTCAGGGTGCCCCTTTTGAAGCGTCTTTACCGGGAGCGGCCGCAGGGTGCTCCTTGACGAAAAGGAGAGGATCACAGGTGTTCTTTTTCACCTGCTCCTGCTCTTCCAGGCGGTTCACCGGGTGCAGGGGGCTCGTATAGGGATAGGCGCCGCCCGATGAGGGGTAATAGGGGAAGGGGTTCCTGTCAATCTGGAAGTGGAGGTGGGGATAGGGACTGCCGCTTGCCCCTGAGTAACCCGCGAACTCCCCTCTCTTGACCATGCCGCCTGTCTTGATGAAGCCGGAGAGATGGCCGTACACTGAATACAGTTTCCCGGCGCCGGGCACCTGGTGGGCGATGACCAGCAGGTTTCCCCACCCCTCGCGCCACCCGGCAAGGATCACCGTTCCTGCCGCGACGGCCTTCACCGGGGTGCCCACGGGCACGGCGATATCCACCCCCGGGTGCGACCCCGACCCCGTGGCCCGGGTCGCGTAGATTTCAGTCTCCCTGGCGCCAGCCGCCTTGTAGTTTTTCGGGAAATAGTAATACGATCCGCACCATACCGTATCAAGGGGTATGCGGGAAGGAGAAGGGCCTTTCTGGTAAGAGACTCCTTCCACAGGCATGACACAGCCGTCAAAGGCGGGAGCTTCCGCCATGAGGGCCTCATCGGGCGGAAGTGAAGGAATTTCCACGCCGCCGTGCTTTCCGGCCGGTGCCGAACTCTGGTAGGCAAGGTAGAGCACAAAGGCAAGAAACAGCGAAATGAAGGCGGTTTTAAGATATTTCATCATCGACTCCGCGGGGAGCATCTCTTCCTAAGGATGAGGGAAAAACCTCCAGGATTCCCAGGGCCAACTTCTCCTGAGAGGCTCCTGATCCCTCTGTACGTGATATTCGTGGGGATGCCTTCTTATTCCCTTCATGGGAAATCTTTGAAAATTCTATAAAATTGTGTGAAATAAATTGATTTTTTCTGCGTAATATAGTATAAATAAGAGGTGAGCCTCATGAAACGACAATGGGCCTCGGATGGTAAGGGGACCCGTGGCGGGTGCGCATTGTCTTAAGGCTCCCGAAAGGTCATTCAGGGTGGGAATAGGTAAGCGGAGGAGATGAGAAATGAAAAAGACCATTCTCATATGCCTTGCAGCGGCAGCCCTGCTCTGCCTGCCGTGCATGGCATATGGACAAAGCATCGACGGCATCAAGATAGTCGCCTCGCCGAAGGATACGTCGGGAAAGCTCCTTTATTTCCAGGTGACGGGCACCACAGAGGGCAGAACCCTCTTTCTGGGCACATCCCTCTATCCGCCCCAGTACACGAACCGCCTGAAAGAGGGCTTCCATGAGCTTGTGCCCGTGACGGGCAGTTTTACCAAGTACTGGGAAGTGCCTGAAAAATATTATGGCGGTGTCTTTGAAGCGGCTCTCTGGGGGGAGAAGGTGCCGAAGAGCAAGTGCAACGTGGCAGACTGCTTCGCCTGCGGCAAGTTCGGCTATCACCCCGAGAAGATGCAGGATTATGCCTCGGGGACACTCCTTGCGGCGGGCGCCCTGAAGCTGAAGATTGCCGTTGCCGAGCAGTCCGATATGCTCGTCGTCACCGTCTCCGGCGAGGCGAACAACGGAGGCGCCTACCTCGGCTCTTCGTTCTACCCGAAGGATTACAAGGACATCTTTGCCGAGGGAAGCCATGACTGCCGCCAGGTGAGCGGCGCTTTCAAGGAGGTCTACACGGTCCCCAGAAAGTTCAGGGAGGGGAAATACGAGATAGCCCTCTGGAAAAAGAAAATCCAGCGCAGCGCCTGCACCAACAAGGCCTGCATCTGGTGCCAGAACCTCGGATACCACCTCTGGTGGCTTCTTTTCTCAAAGAGCGGCAAGCTGGACATATCTACACCATAGAAATTGTAAGGAGGAGAGCTATGCTCGATCTCAGGAAACTTCTCAGGCTTCAGGAAGAACCTCATATTTACCTCGACGATCTGGAGGTGCACCGGATACTCACCGAGCACCGCAGGGAATACTTCGATCACTTCGAGGAGGGCTTCAGGTTCTGGGCAGCCCACCCCGACAAGCTCATGCTCACGCCCAAGCAAATCTATTACAGCCCGGGCATGCGCGGCGACTTCAGGGTCATGCCCTGCCAGATGCACCGGGAGGGCGGCTCGGTGAACATCGTGAAGCTCATCGGCACCAATGAGGAGGAAGAGCTCATCAAGGACAAGATTTCCGTGGGGAAGGCATTTCTGTTCCACCCCAGGGATAATTTCATCATCGGCGTCTTCGATGCCTGTGTCCTCTCGTCGGTGCGCACCGGGGCCTGCGCGGCCCTGGGCTTCAAGCACCTCGGGAAGGGCGCCCGCCGCGTCGGCATCATAGGCTGCGGCCGCTGCGGGTATTACTCGGCGGAGTTTATCCACCAGCAGGGCACGGTGGAGAAATTCCTCTGCTTTGACACCAATGCGGTGAATCTTGAAAACTTCAAGGAGCTCGCCAAGGTGCGGAACATTCCCTGCGAGTTTCCCCGGACCCTGGAAGAGGTAAAAAAGGGCTCCGACGCCCTGGTCCTCTCGACGTACTCGCCTTCACCCCTTGTCTCGGGAAGCGATCTTGAGAAATACGGCCTGCGCTTCATCTCAAGCTCAGGTGCCGACGCCGACAACCTCTCGGAGATGGAGGAGGATGTGCCGCGCCATGTGGGGAGGATATTCGTCGATGTAGTTCACTCCCTGCGCTGCGCCGATCTGAAGCGCTGGAAGCAGAAGGGGCTCATCACCGACGACACCGTCGTGGAGCTCAGGGAAGTGATAGGCGGCGCCTTCAAGCCTGAAGAAACCCATAATATCTTTGTCACTACGGGATTTGCATATCTTGACCTTCTCACCATTGACTATCTCTACTCCTTTGTGGCGCAGAAGAAGAACGGGACGCTGGTGAAGAACTGAGAACCCTGCCGGAGCCTGCGGCGAAGGCGAGCACTGCAAGAGGAATTCCCCCGAAAAAGGGGAATTTCTCTTTCTGGCACATCATCGAGAGCATCGAAGAGGGGAGCCCATGGAACTCTCAGAGCTTTATCTTGACACCATCATTCAGAATATGGGCCTCTCGGCGAAAGACCTGCAGAGCCTCCAGGATGAGCAGCTGCGGGCCGCGGTCTCCTTTGCCTACAAGGAGGTCCCCTTTTACCGCAAGAAATATGATGAGCACGGCGTGTCGCCCAGGGACATCCGGGGCCTTGATGACCTTGAGAAGCTTCCTGTCATAATGAAAGGCGAGATGAAGTCCCTCCCCGCGTCGGAGATCATCCCCTACGGGAGCAAGCCCTCGGACTTCAGGCTGCTGCGCACGGCGGGCTCCACCGGTGAGCCTCTCACCATATACCGCGATCATGAGAGCATCCAGCGCATAGTGGACCTCAACATGGTGGTTTTCTACAAGTGGTGCCAGGGAAAGCCTTATGACAGCGTCCTTTATATCATGACGGTCTCCTCGACAAGCCTTGAGAAGATGCTCCTTTACCTTTTTCCTGTTGACGAGGACAGGATTGTCGATGTCATGCTCCCCACCCATGTGCATTACCAGTATCTTGAAAAATATGTCCCCGAATACCTCTCCACCTATCCTTCCATCGTGAGGAACCTGAGCATTGAGCTTCTCAGGCGGAACAGATCGGCCGAGTACGTGAAGCTTATCCACTCCACGGCCGAGCTTCTTGATGCCCATACGATTGCCATGGCGAAGCGGGCCTTCCCGAAGGCGCGGATAGTGCAGACCTACGGCTCCCATGAAGGGGGGCTCATAGCCTACCAGTGCCCCCTTGAGGGAAATGAGCATATGCATATTGCCGCTGACAGCGTCCATTTGGAGCTGCTGGAAGATGAGACGGTGAAGGGATCGACGGGCGCCGTGATCACCGACTTCACCAATTTTGCCACGCCCATCATCAGGTACGCCGGCATGGGCGACCTAATAAAGATAAGCAGTGAGCCCTGCCCCTGCGGCCTGCCCTATCCCCTCATCACCAAGCTGGAAGGGAGGATCATAGACTCCATCATCCTTCCCGACGGCACCGGGATAAGCCCCTTTACCGTCACGCTCATTCTGAAGGAGATAAGGGGGATCCACAAGTTCCAGGTCATCCAGAACCAGCGTGCCCGTCTTGAAATCCACGTCGTGCCTGTCTACAAGGACAAGAAGGACCTGAAGACCCTCGAGGAGCTTATCCAGGCTGAGCTTAAGAGAACCATCGCGAAGGACCTGGAGTTCCACGTCCACTGGGTGAAGGAGATCCGTGCCCGCAAGCCGGGATCTCACAAGGTTCCTGTCGTGATATGCAATATCCCTCCCGAGGAAATCATCGGCGGCAAAAAGAGGCGGGACCATGAGCCCGGCACGGGGGGGCGCCCATGAACAGGAGGGCCCTGGAAAAAAGATACCGGGAGATCACCCGCACGAGGGGCCTTGATTTCCTTGACTCCCTGCTTCGGGGCGCAGGGCAGCTTTTTCTCTGCAACAATCCCCTCTCGGGCTTCCTCTTTCTTGCCGCCCTTGCCCTCCTTTATCCCAGGGAGGCCCTCCTGGGAGCCATAGGCCTTTTCGTGGCCACCCTGGTATGCCACCTCATCTATGAGAAATACTGGATCGTGAAGAACGGCCTGGCGGGATCGAACGGCCTTCTCGTGGGGCTTACCATGCTGATCTTCCCCGATATGCCATTCTTGATCGCCTGCGGCATAGTCGTGGCAGGGGGCCTCATGGTGGCTCTTCTCATCCACCGTGCTTACCGGTACCTCGGCAACTACTCGCCGGTGCAGCTTCTGTGCTTCCCCTCGGTGATAGTTTCCCTTGTGATAATCGGCCTGGTTTACTCCAGCGGGATCTCCTCCCCCCAGACGCTTGCAGGATGGGTCACCTACTCCAAGGGCCTCTACAACGACAGCGTCGTCCTCTTCAACGGGTCGCTGCAGAGGAATCCCCGCCAGGCCTTTGTCCGTGACAGCCTCGGGTGGAGCTATTACCGCCTTGACCAGCATACGCCTGCCCTGAGAGAGTTTTCCGAGGCCCTGCGCCTGCGGCCGAAGCTTTCCGACGGCTTTACCGGCATGGGGTGGTGCCTCTTCAAGATGGGTGATCTTGACGGCGCCCTCAGGAACTTTAAAAAGGCTCTGGCCCAGGATGCCGGCGCCGGCGATGCCTACCTCGGCATCGGATGGATTTATTACACGAGGGGCGATATCAGGAGCGCCCGCTCATTCTTCACCAAGGCCCTCACGCTCGGCGGCTCACTTGCCGATTCCTACATAGGCCTTGCATGGACGTACATCAAGGAGCGATCTTACGGCAAAGCCCACTCAATGCTCAAGAAAGCGCTCTTTTTCAAGCCTGACTACCGTGATGCGAGCGACGCCGTGGAGTACCTCCAGTCCCTTCCCGAATATACTGAGCGCACCACGACCTTTGCCTTTTCGGTGGAAGAGGGCGCGCTTCTCCTGAAGCGCTTTGCCCGCCCCTACCTGCTCCCCTTCATGCTCATCCTTCTGGGTATCCTGGTCCATTCCCTGTGGTCAATGCTCTTTGCCCTTGTGGGAATTCTGTTCTTCCTGGCAGCCCTGTCCCTCAGGAGCTCTTGTCCCGAGTTCGGGAGCGTGTTCTTTCTCTATAATCTCCTTGCCTCGTCGGTGGCTTTCGGGGGAATCCAGTTTGTCCTCTCGCGGGGCGCCCTTGCCATGGTGCTTGTCGCCGATCTCTGCTGCGCCTTTCTATGGCTCATATTGGACAGGGGCTTCACGCCGCTGGGATACCCGCCCCTGGGCCTTCCTTGTGCCCTTACCATTTTTCTTCTCACGTACCCCCACCGTTTCGGGCTTGTCCCCGACGGCGCCGCGGGACTCCTCACCACAGGCTTTGACATGATAAGCACCTCGCCCGAGAGAATCGTGCTGTGGGCGGAGAAGCTCAAGACCAGCTCCTCTTACTGGAGCAAGATAAAAGCCCTTATCGAGGAGAAAAAGACTTCTCTCGAAGAAAAGGAGTCTCCTTAAGGAGCAGAGTAAGGAAAGGGAGGTGCCATGCCCTCAAGAAAAACTGATGCCGGTGAAGTGCTTCTCACGCTCCTCTGGTGGGCCCTCATCGCCGCCCTTTTCTACCTCATCGGCGAGAGTGTGTACCGGAGCTTCCTGGGGCACCATTCCTTCCGCTGGCCCCTTGGCCTCCTCTCCGTCGCCTATCTCCTTCTCTTTGCCGCGTCGCTCTTTACCGTCAAGGCCATGCGGGCCGAAGCCCGCCTTTTCCTTACCGCGGCTTTTTTTCTCGCTCTGATGCTCATCTCAACACTCCTTTACGGCACCGAGTCCCACGAGGGCTTCATGGTGCAGGGTCGGCCTGTCTCCTTTGTGATCCAGATCCTCTACGGGATCATCATCACGGGATCGGTCATACTGGTGCTCTCGCGCCCTCTCCACGGTGCCCTCAAGATTCTCGTGACCCTGGCAGCACTTTACGGGCTTGCCGGCATAGTCGAGGCTGTCGTGAGAAATTACGGGATAGAGACAGTGCTCGCCGGTGCGGGATTTTCCAGGGTGCTCCCCTTCTATCTGAAGCCCCTCTGCTTTGCGTTCCTTGTCTATGTCCCCCTGGTGGTGGTAGCCCTCTTCGTGGCCATAGGCATCCGCCTGGCGCGGCGCACCACCCCGGCCCCGGCTTTATTTTTCCTGGCCCTGTCCCTCCTTGCGGCGGCCCTCATAGGGATAGCGGCCTTTGCCGTCTCCTCCCATCCGGAGATCAAGGCTGTCGAGGGGCGCGCCGTGAAGGGAAGGGTGAACCTTCTTTCCTCGTGGCAGGGTGGAGAGGTGGTGAGCTTTTCTTCTCAGAGGGACCGATCTGCCTGGGCTGCAGCAAATCTGAATGACGGGAGAATTGCGAGCCATGACGAGGAAGGCGGCTGGTCCTCCACACCGGGTGCTCCCTTTCCCCACGAGATCGTGATGGCCCTCCCGCCCGGCGAAGGGGCCCCCATAGACGAGCTGACCCTCTATAACGGGGGGAGCTCGTCTGCGGCGGTGAAGGATTTTGAGGTCTTCGGGCAGGTGAGCCCCTCAAAGGAGTGGACAAAACTGGGAAAGTTCAAGGCAGACAAGTCCGGCCAACCCCAGGTCTTTCCCCTGAAGCCCGTGAAGGTGACCCTCCTCAAGGTGGTCATCTCCTCAAACCACGGCGATGGAGGAGCCACGACCCTTTACGAGATCGAGGCGGCTGGGCGGGCCGTACCTTTAGCTTCCGATCCCGCCGGGAGAAACCTGATGGCCGAAGAAGAGGGAGCCCAGGCAGTTCCTCCTGCCTCTGAGGGCTTTGAAGGCTACGGGAACCTCATCAAGGGCGAGCAGGGAGGAAACCTTACCATCAACGAAAAAACCCCCCTGCCCTGCGAGGTGATCCTCGGCTTTGCCCGCGGTGCGAGCGCCCCCGTGGGCACGGTGCTTGTCACTTTTCCCCGGGAGGCTCCGGGAGTCAAGGATTTTGAGCTGTCTACCGCTGAGAGCCCCCGTGGGCCCTTCAGGAAGGCAGGTCGCTATACAAAGCCTGCCGATGCCGATGAGATGAAGTGCTCCTTTTCCCCCCGCGTGGCCCGTTATGTGAAATTGAGAGTCCTTGCGACCCACGGGGGAAAGCCGGCAGCCATCGCGCGCGTCAAAGCTTTCAGTCCTCCCGTGGCAGTGAAGGCTGTGGAGCCATCTCCCGGCGGGGGCCTTGCGGCTTCATATTACAACGGGTATTGCTACAAGGACCTTGCGGCGGAGCGCATCGACAGCACAGTGGATTTCACATGGGCTTCCGCTCCCTGCCAGGGCCTCACCACGTCGCGCTTTGCCGTGGTGTGGCGCGGTTACCTCACTGTCCCCGCCGACGGCCTTTACGAGGTTGCCTTCAAGGCTGACGACGGCTTCCGCCTGACCCTGGACGGCGTAGCCGTGATGGAGAACTGGGATTCCCGGTCCCTCGCCTTCTGGAACAAAAAATGGCTCTCCCTCGCCAAGGGCGCTCATCCTGTCACCATCGCCTATTGCAACAGGGAGTATCCCGCGGGGATCACCATGGCCTGGAGGAGACCTGGTGAGGCCTCCCTGGTTCCTGTGCCGGAGAAGGCCTTTTCCTGTGCTGCCGGTGCGGCACAGAAAAGCCGATCACCCCGCGAGGCTGCCCAGGATGGGATCCTCTGGCTTGAGCCTCAGGCGGCCCGCTGGCAGAACAAGGAGCAGTGCTATGGCTGCCATGTGCAGACCCAGGCCCTCATGGGCTTTGCGATCGCAAAAAAGAATGAATACACTGTCTCGTCTGCTTCCATGGCCGCTCTGGAGGGGTTTCTTCTCTCGGGGATAAAACCCGACGGGGGCCTGAGCTTCCCCCATTCTGACAACGTCACGGCGGCTCAGTTTCTCGCGATGGCCCTTGCCTGCCACAGGACGTGCCTTGGCATGCCCTATGAAGAGCCGCTGGTCAGGGTGTCGGGCTGGCTCCTCGGCCGCCAGGACGCCTCGGGATCCTTTCCATGTGACCGCCCTGAGGCGCCCATCCAGCAGGGCTCCGTGATGGCCACGACCAATGCCCTGCTGGCGCTCTCGGGCGCCTATGAGTCCACAGGCGACAGGCGCTACCGTGACGGCCTCGAGAGGGGCGTCCAGTGGCTTCGAGCCGCAAAGATTGAGACCACCCAGGATGCCGTGTTCCAGGTCATAGGTCTTGCCGCTCTTGACAGGGAGGAGTCCAGGAGGGCGCTGAAAAATTCAGTCCTTCATCTTTATTCACTCCAGAAGCCCGACGGCGGCTGGAGCGAGGTCCCCGGCCTGGGGAGCAACGGCTATGCCACGGGGCAGGCCCTCTATGCCCTCAAATCGGCAGGGGCAAGCATCGCCGATGAGCGGTTTTCCAGGGGTGTGGAGTACCTGCTGGGCACCCAGCAGGTTTTCGGCTCCTGGGCGTCAATGAATTCGCAGTCCAAGAGGCCCTCTGATTATGCTCCCACCATGTGGGCCGTCATCGGGCTTGCCGGCTCTTTTGAGAAATTCATTGTGAACCTCAAAGTGCCGGCGGAAGGGGAGCGCTTCAAGCCCGGGGCCCCCCCCTCTCATGTGGAGGCGGCGGTTTTTAATGAGACGGGGTCCCCGGTCAAGGAGGTGCAGTTTTTCCTGGATGGGAAATCTCTGGGCAAAGCCGCGGCATCACCTTACACGGCGCCATGGAGCCCCGGCGCCCTTGCGCCGGGCCCCCATACCCTCAAGGTCACCGGGCTTACGGCAGGGGGTCACAGCTCCAGTGATGAGGCTGAGGTTTCCCTAGTGGGGAAGCTCGCCATTGCGATAGAGACCCCCAAGGCCTCTGAGACCCTCGCGGGGAGAGTGGTCATCACCTCAACGGTTGCCAATGAAACGGGATCGCCTCTCAAGGAGGTGGAGTATTTTCTCGATGGCTCCTCCCTCGGTCATACCGTGACGCCTCCTTTCGCCATGGAAAAGGATCTCCGCGCCGTGCCTCCCGGCAGGCACGTGCTCCGTGCCGTTGCCACGACTGCTGAGGGCGAGGTGGCCTTTGCCGAGCAGGATAACCCCGTAGAAAAGGCCCTTGTGGCCGAGATCACCTCTCCCGGGGAAGGGGCTCTCCTTGATGAGGAACTGGCGCTCCGGAGCCTTGTGAAAAATCTGACGGCCTCCCCGGTAGAGCATGTGGAGTATTCCTGCAAAGGCATGCCCCTGGGCTCATCGAAGGCCCCGCCTTATGAGGTAAAAAGCGATTCCCGGAAGCTTCCCGACGGCCCATACTTACTCAGGGCCCTGGCCGTCACCGAGGCAGGCGACACCGCCGAGGCAGTGAGGAATATCGAGATATCCCACCGGTTCCCGGTGACTTTTTATGCCACCGTCGTTGATGAGAAAGGAAAGCCGATCACGAACCTCGCCTCTTCGGATTTTTCCCTGTTCGAGGCGGGCAAGGCCGAGCGCGATCTTGTGGTCACCAGGACCACCGAGGAGACGGCCCTCTCGGTGGTGATCCTTCTTGACGGGAGCGGGAGCATGAAGGGCTCAACAGACGAGGTGAAGAAAGCCGCCCGGCTTTTCATCACCCTTCTTTCCCCGAAAGACAGGGCGGCCCTGATCTTTTTCAGTGACAGGGTCACGGTGACGGCGCCCTTCACCAGGGAGCATGGCGAGCTTGAAAAGGCCGTATCGAAGCTTTCCGCCGAGGGAGGCACTGCCCTTTATGACAGCATATACAAGGCATCGATGCTGCTTGCCGCCCAGAAGGATGACAGGAAAGCCATAATTCTTCTCACCGACGGCGTTGATGAAAACGGCCCCGGCACGGCGCCGGGCAGTATGCATACCTTCAGCGAAAGCCTTGCCTGTGCAAAGGAAAAGGGCACCATTATCTATCCCATCGGCATAGGAAGCGGAATAGACACCCAGGTGCTGTCGCGCCTGGCGGCTGCCACCGGGGGAAGGCCCTTCTTCCAGCATTCCGCCCGCGAGCTTGGCGAGGCATACCGCCAGATTGCCCATGAGCTCCGCTGCCAGTATGCCATTTCCTATTTCCCCCTCAACAGGAAAAAGGACGGCACATGGCGGCCCGTGAAAATCACCACGCCGGGAAAAGGCTTCACGGTCCACACCAAGGAGGGCTACTATGCTCCCCGCTATTAGGAACAGGCAGCCGCGATTCGGTGATCTTCTCCTCATCAAGGGTAATATTCCCCGTAAGAGCGGGAGAGAAGGAGAAATGCCCTTCAATACCTAATACATAAGAAAAAGAAAGGGATCCCCTTCCATGAAGGGGATACTCTGCTTGATTGGAAAATCCCTTAATCATGCCACAAGGAGGGAGATTGCTTTGGGGGAACTGAAGGAAGGGAAAGTTCTCAAGGGGCGTTATGAGATCGCCCGGATCATTGAGGAGACTCCCGACCATGTGCTCTACCTTGCCCATGACAAGCTTTCCCATGGTGCCGCCCTCAGTGTGAGGGAGATAAAAGCCAAGACCAAGAGCGGGAAAAGCTCCCGCGTTGAGCTTGCCCAGAAAGAGGCGCAGATACTCTCGTCGCTCTCGCACCCGGGCATCCCCAGGTTTGTGGACTTTTTCACCGGTGTGGACTGTCATTACTTCATCACCGAGTTTATTGAGGGCGATCCCCTTGAAGTGCTCCTCAAGAGCCGGGGCACCCCCTTCGAGTTCAAGGACGTGGCTCCCTGGGCCCTTCAGCTCTGCGATATCGTCACCTACCTCCATACCAAGGAAAAGCCGATCATTGTCCGGGGCATTCAGCCTTCAAGCATCGTGCTCACCTTCAAAAACGATATCAAGCTCACCAATTTCGGGATGGCCCGGCAGTTTGACGAGATAAAGACCATTGACACGGTCTTTGTATGGAACCCCGGCTACACTTCACCTGAACAGTACGGCAAACAGAAGTCCGACGTGCGGTCTGATATTTACAGCTTCGGCGCCACCTTCTACAACCTGCTCACCAACCAGGACGTGGGCTCGATGAATTTCAACTTCCCCTCCCCCGCTGCTTTCAACAGCACCATACCCTCCGGGGCTGAGTCCATTGTGATGAAATGCCTGGCCATCAATCCCGATGAGCGGTACCAGATGATCTCGGAGGTCAAGGAGGATATCCTGAAGCTCGACACCTCCTCGAGGAGCGAGCCGTCATCAAGGAATACCGAGGCGCCCCGCAAGGCAGGCATCATTGACAAGCTCTTCGGCTTCATGAAGAAAAGGTAAAAAAAAGAGGCCCCCTGAGGGGCCTCTTCTGTTTCGCGAGTCTTAGCCTTTGCCCGTCGCCTTGTCCATGGCTTCCTTCGCGTCCACGAAGCCCTTCCCCTGGTCATAGACGCCGTACTGGCTTCCCATGCTGTCGGCAGTCTCCATCAGCACGCTCTTGATATCCTCAGGGCTGAGCCTGGGATTCGCCTCCTTGAGATCGGCGGCGATTCCCGAGACGAGGGGGGCGGCAAAGGAAGTTCCAGGCGCCGCCATATGTTCCTTGTCAGTGACGAACATGGGGGGAAGGGAGGTCTTGATCATCTTTTCCCGTTCCTTATCCGGGTACTCCAGGATGTTCTCGGGGAGGCCGAAGGCCTCGATGAGCTCCGGTTTCTTCATCAGCAGTTCGGTGAGCTGGTCGATGCTCATGTTCCTCAGGGTCTGGACGATCTGGGCCGTTTTTCCCATCTGGGAATCGGGCACCATCCAGGACACGATATATTCCCCGGGGGCGACGATATCGGGCTTTTCAAAGCCATCGTCGGTGGGGCCGCGGCTTGAGAAGTCGCTCACCTTTTTCGCGTTCAGCCCGGCGCCCACGGTGATCCCCTTCGGGTCGTCGGCGGGGCCGCCTATGGTCTGGGGCTCGGGGCCGCTGTTTCCTGCAGCGCTCACGACGGTGATTCCCTTGTCAATGGCCTCTTCCACGGCCATGTTGATGGGGTCGTAATAGTAGGGATAGCCGTCGGGCCCTGCGCCGAGCGAGAGGTTCATCACGTCGATGTTGAGTTTTTCCTTGTTGTTGATGACCCATTCGATGCCTTTCACGATATCGGAGGGCTTCCCCGTGCCGTCGGGGCCCATGACGCGAACTGCCACAATCTCTGCTTCCGGGGCCATCTGGTTCACGCACCCTGCCACGTGGGTGCCATGGCCCACGGCATCATCGGGAACGCTGCTTTCCCCTGCCATATCCTTCCAGGCCTTGAGCTCGAACTTCGGATTCTCGAATCCTGAGTCAACGACAGCCACTGTCTTGCCCGTGCCGTCAAAGCCCTTTTCCTGGAGCTTGTCAGCGCCTGTCATCGTGACGGGGTCAATCTTGGGCATGTCCCAGTTGTTGCCCTCGAGCCTCACCTTGGGGATGCCCGGCACCAAGGTCCGCGGCGAGTTGTCATAGACAATATAGCCTTCCTGCTTGAGCTGCTCCATCTGCTCGGGCTTCACTTTCGCCGAGACGCCGCCTATGGTCTTGAGCTGATCCTCGACGGTGACGCCTTTCTCCACGAGGTTTTTCCCAAGGGTCCTCGCGCTCCCCTTTGAGCCCGACTTCGTGGGCTTCGATATGATGATGACGTCGAGGGTGTCTGAGGGCTGGGAGGCGCGGGGTGCCGCCTCTTCGGCCTTCGGCCCCTTGTAGCCTGGCGATTCCATGACCTTGTTGAGATCAACCATCTGCTGATAGCTGAAGTATTCAGGACCTGATTTTCCTACTGGTGCTGTCATTGTGTATCCCAACCTTTCTTTCAGTATGTCAAATTAAGATTTATGTCCACCTTCTACTATAGCATATGGACGCGGGCGAATGAATGGCTCAGGTGTTAAAAAAATGTAAATATTTCACCGGGAAGGAAACAAGGCCCCTCCCTCGAATTACTTTTTTCCTGCCACAGAGAACCATGAGGGAATCACCATGCATAAGGAGGAAATGCCATGCCGCAAGCGATGAAAGGAAGAAGCCTCATATCGGTAAGCGACCTTGCGAGTGAAGAGATACATGCCCTGCTCAGGACTGCCGACAAGCTCAAGATTGAGCAGAGAACGGGCATCGCCCACAAGTGCCTCGAGGGAAAGACCCTTGCCATGATTTTTGAGAAGCCCTCAACAAGGACGAGGGTCTCCTTTGAAGTGGGAGTGAGCCAGCTCGGCGGTCATGCGCTCTATCTCTCCTCATCGGACATGCAGCTGAAGCGCGGCGAGACCATAGGCGACACGGCAAAAGTGCTCTCCCGTTATGTGAACGGCATCATGGCCCGCGTGTTCGCCCACCAGACAGTGGCCGAGCTTGCGGCGCACAGCACCGTTCCGGTGATTAACGGCCTTTCTGACGACGAGCATCCCTGCCAGATCCTGGGGGATCTTTTCACCGTCCAGGAGAAATTCGGAAGGCTCAAGGGGCTCAAGCTCGCTTATTTCGGCGACGGCAACAATGTGGCGCACAGCCTCCTCCTGGGGGCGGCCCTCGTGGGGATGCACATTCACACGGCCCACCCTGAAGGGTATTTCCCCAATGAAGCCTTTGTGGAAAAGGCCAAGGCACTCGCCCTCATGAACGGAGGCAGCGTCACCGTGGGATCCGATCCGAATGATGCCGCCCGCGATGCAGAGGTGCTCTATACGGACGTATGGGTAAGCATGGGGCAGGATGACCAGGGCGGCAAGAAGAACCACTTCCTCCCCTATAGAATCGACGGCAAGCTTCTCTCCCAGAGCAGAAAGAACGCCGTGGTCCTTCACTGCCTCCCGGCCCACAGGGGCGAGGAGATTACCAACGAGGTCCTCGACGGCCCCCAGTCGGCCGTCTTTGACCAGGCGGAAAACAGGCTCCACATCCAGAAAGCCATCCTGGCATCCCTTATGTAAGGAGGTTCTCATGGTCACCCTTCAATGCCGGCGGTGCCGCACATATCTGCGCCGCGACGACATGTTTGATGTGCCGCGGAAATTTATCGAGTTCTACTGCATGAAGTGCGGCGAGCGCATATGGATAGACGTGTCGCGTTTTTCCTGGTCGGTGAAATGGAACTAGGCGCAGTAATGCACGTTCACAGGGCCTCTCTTGAGGTGGCCACCTCGGGCGGCGGGCAGGTGATTGACATTACCTCCCAGGTCGCGGCGGAAGTGACGCGCTCCTCGATTCTGGAGGGTCTTGCCACGGTCTTTGTGCCGGGTGCCACGGCGGCGGTGACGACAATCGAGTATGAGGACGGCCTCGTGGCTGACTTTGCCCGCACCTGGGAGGAGCTTGTTCCCGAAGGGCGCCGTTATGCCCACAATGTGCGATGGGGTGACGGAAATGGCCATTCCCATGTGAGGGCAAGCATGCTGGGGCCCTCGCTTTCCGTTCCTGTTGAGAAGGGCGCACTGATCCTGGGAACCTGGCAGCAGATAATCCTTGTGGATTTTGACAACCGTCCGCGGTCTCGCCGGTATGTGTGCCAGGTGATGGGCCTTCGCGGGGGTGAATGAAGTGGCGCTTCTGGGCCTCCTCACCGATTTCGGCACTCAAGACGCCTTCGCGGGGATCATGAAGGCCGTTATCTATTCACTTTCTCCCGGTGCCACCGTGGTGGACATCTCCCACGGTGTGCCGCCCCGCGATGTGGCGGCCGGGGCCCTGATGCTGGAGAGCGCCTTCCCTTATTTTCCCGGGGGCTCCGTCTTTGCCGCTGTAATTGATCCCGGCGTGGGGACCTCGAGGCAGGCGCTCCTGATGGAAGGGGGAGGATACTTCTTCGTGGCGCCTGACAACGGCCTCCTCACCCTGGCAGCGCGGCGCATTGGCACGGTGAAGCTCTATTCCGTGACCTGCGGGAAGTATTTTCTTCCCGCCGTGAGCTCCACATTCCACGGCCGTGATATTTTCGCCCCTGTGGCTGCCTATCTCCTGAATGGTGTCTCTCCAGGGGAGTTTGGCGAGGAAATACGGGAGATGGTGACTCTTCCCTTCCCTGAAGTCACTTGCGGGGAGGAGAGGCTTGAGGGTGAGATAGTGGCCATTGACAGGTTCGGCAACCTTATCTCCAATATCAGGGTGGAGCATCTCAAGGGACGCCCCTTGAGAACAGTGCTGTTCCGCCATCAGCGCCATGAGGGAGTGGCCTGCTCATATGAGGAAGGCGGGGGGAAACCCTGGAGCGCCCTCTTCAACTCGAGCGGAGCTCTTGAGCTGTTTGTCTATGGCGCCAGTGCCTCCGAGGCGCTCTGTGCCGGTCGCGGTGAGGCGGTCACCGCGGAGCTGGCATGAAGCCCTGCCGGGTTTGATAAGGAGCGACGAAAAAATTACGGCAGAACGATCTTCTCCCATGTATTTATGGTATAATATATTTCAAAATAAATGATAAATCGCAAGGGGGTGCAAGGGCGCAAGGCACGCTATGAACAGGGTTCTGGTCCTGAACGCCACCAATCAGCCGCTCAACACCACGTCGGTAAGGAGAGCCATCAAGATGATATTCCTGAGGAAGGCCGAAGTGGTGATCCATAACGGGCTTCTTATAAGGACCCCCCGTCTTGTCTTTGCCGTACCGTCGGTGATAAGGCTTATGAACTTCATCCATGTGCCTCACCGCCAGGTGCCCCTCACGAGGAAGTATATCCTGGTCCGTGACGGCTTTACATGCCAGTACTGCGGCCGCCAGGAGACAAGGCACATGACGATAGACCATGTGATACCCCGTTCCAGGGGCGGCGAGTCCACGTGGGGGAACCTGGTCTGTGCCTGCAAGGAGTGCAACAACAGGAAAAACAACAGGGCCCTCGCCGATGCGAATATGACCCTCATGAGGATGCCGCGGAAGCCTTCCCCTCAGAGCCTTCTGCTTTTCTCGCTCCTGGAGCCTCCTCCCGAGTGGCTGCCCTATCTTGAATAGCAAGGATACCGGAAAGTGGATACCCCATATACCCAGGAAAGGAACGATGAAATGAGCCCAGATGCAGCAACAGTCGAGATGAACCTCCACGAAGAGCTGGTAGAGCAGGAGGGATTCCGCGAACAGACAGGCACTCCTTACTTTGACGGCCTCCTGCACTACGTGACGGAAGGGACCATCCCTTTTCATGTGCCGGGCCACCAGCAGGGGAGGGGCACACCCAAGGAGTTCCGTGATTTTGTCAAGGAGTACGGTTTGGCTGCCGATATCACCCAGGTCCTGGGACTCGATGACATCCACCAGCCCCTCAACGTGTGCAAGAAAGCCCAGGAGCTCGCGGCAAAGGCCTACGGAGCCGATTACACCTATTTCCTCATCAACGGCTCCTCGTCGGGAAACCACGCGATGATCCTCTCGGTCTGCAACCCCGGCGACAAGATCATCGTGCCGCGCAACGCGCATCGCTCCACCACGGGGGCCCTCATCCTGAGCGGCGCCATACCGGTTTATGTGGAGCCCGAGTTTGATTTCGAGATGCAGGTCGATCACAACGTGACCACGAAGACGCTGGAGATGTCCCTTATTGACAACCCCGACGCCGTAGCGGTCCTTATAGTGAGCCCTACCTACTACGGCGCCACTGCAGATATCAAGGGCCTTGTGGATCTCATCCACAAGCACCACAAAGTGGCAATGGTTGATGAGGCCTGGGGGGCGCACCTGCGCTTCCACCCTGAGCTTCCCCTCTCTGCCCTGCAGGCCGGAGCCGATATCTGCGTCAACAGCACCCATAAGATTATTGCCGGGATGTCGCAGGCATCGATGCTCCACGTCCGCAGCGGGCGCGTTGACGTGGGACGGGTCCACTCGGTGCTCCGCCTTTTTCTCTCCACGAGCCCGAGCTGCCTCCTGGTGGCCTCTCTGGACGTGGCCCGCAAGCAGATGGCCACAGAGGGAAAAAAGCTCCTCACGAGAACCATTGCCCTGGCAGCCCACCTGAGAGAGGAGATTAATACCATTCCCGGCATGCACTGCTACGGCAGGGAGATTATCGGCAGGCCGGGAGTCTTTGACTTTGATCCCACGAGGATAGTCTTTACCGCCAGGGAGCTCGGCTACACGGGCTATGACATGGAGAAGATTCTCCGCTACGACTTCAATATCCAGATTGAGCTCTCCGATATCTTCAACAATATCGCCCTTGTGACCATAGGCCACAATGAAGGGATGATCGAGGCCCTCATACGAGCCCTGAGGGAAGTGTCAAGGACAAGGAAGTATCCCACGAGCATGGACAAGATTGAGCAGTACAGAAGCAAGCAGGGCAAGCGTTTCGAGCTCCCCGACTGGCCCCCGTCGCTGATGATTCCCCGCGATGCCTTCGTGGCGAAACAGGTGACAATCCCCTTCAACGACTCCGAGGGCTTCATCTGCGGAGAGCTCGTCACTCCTTATCCCCCGGGCATCCCCATTCTCAGGCCCGGCGACCTCATCACGCGCCAGATCATTGATTACATCACCATCGAGGTCGAGGGAGGCGCCCATATCCAGGGCCCTGTCGATTACACCATGGGCACCATAAGGGTCGTGGAAAACGGCAAGAGGTAGGAAATGACATCGCCTTTGAAGATCACCGATGATATCGAGCAGCTCCTGGAGATACTGCCGCCCCACATCAGGCTCTCCCTTGAGAAGCTTGAAGGTTTGAGCACCCTCATCGAGGCGGTTCTTGACTTCGGGCGCCTTCCCGAGGCCCGGTGCCCCCATGAGTTTCATTACCTCTCCGACCGTTATGTCTCCCGGGAGGAGATAGATTATATCGTGGCCCGGGTGGGTAAGTTCGGGAAGGACAACAGGGCCGGTATCGAGAGGACCCTTCACCGCATCTCCGCCATAAGGAACAGGACCTCTGACATCATCGGCCTCACGTGCCGCGTGGGGAGGGCAGTCTATGGCACCATTGACGTGGTGAGCGACCTTCTGGAGGAGGACAGGAACATACTCCTCATGGGCCGCCCCGGCGTGGGAAAGACCACGATGCTCCGGGAGATGGCCAGGGTCCTCTCCGATGTGCACCGCAAGCGCGTCATCGTCGTGGATACCTCGAACGAGATAGCCGGCGACGGCGATATCCCCCACACGGGGATAGGCAGCGCCCGGAGGATGCAGGTCCAGGTCCCCGAGTACCAGCATGCGGTGATGATTGAGGCAGTGGAGAATCACATGCCCGAGGTGATCGTGGTCGATGAAATCGGCGTGCTGGAGGAGGCCTACGCCGCAAGGACAATCGCCGAGCGCGGCGTGCAGCTCATTGCCACCGCTCATGGCAACACCCTCGAGAACCTGCTTCTCAACCCCACCCTGTCGGACCTCGTAGGGGGGATCCAGGCCGTGACCCTCTCCGACGAAGAGGCACGAAAGCGCGGCACTCAGAAGACGGTGCTGGAGCGCAAGGCACCGCCGACTTTTGACATGGTCCTGGAGATCAGGGACAGGGAGACCTTTGTGATCCATCACCGCCTCGACGAGGCCGTCGATCAGCTGCTCAGGGGGGGAGTGCCGTCGCCCGAAGTGCGCACAAGGAACGACGATGGATCGTACCGTGTGGTGCCGAATATGAGGGAAGAGGAGCCTTCGGTGAACAGCCGCAGCTTCGTGATCCACCCCTCGATTGCCTGCGCCAAGGAGCACCTGCGCATATTCCCTTACGGCATAAGCCGGAGCCGCCTCGAAAAGGCCATAGAGAACCTGAAATCCTCGGCGGTGATAGTGAGGACCTGGGACAACGCCGATATCATCCTTACCCTCAAGAACCAGGAGAAGAGGGATTCAAAGAAGTTCAGGGCCGCCATATTCCAGGGAATCCCCGTGGTCTCCATAAAGAGCAACACCATCATGCAGATAGAGAATTTCCTGAAGGATCATCATATGTACTGGTCATCGAAAGACGGGGAGGAAGCCCTGAGGGAGACAAAGAAGGGAATAGAGTTCGTGCTGAGGGAGAAAAAGGATTATGAGCTCTCTGCCGCGTCGTCGAGCATCAGGAGGCTGCAGCATGGCATCATCTCCATGCATCGTCTCAGGTCGGTAAGCGTAGGGAAGGAGCCTCACCGCAGGGTGAAGATCAGCTCCCGAGGTTTACCTCCTTTTCAAAATGGGGTATAATACGGGAGGAGGAGTGAGCGATGAAAGGTTTTTTTGTCACCTTTGAAGGGATAGAGGGAACGGGAAAGAGCACGCAGGCGGGAAGGCTCTATGCCACTCTCAAGGAGCGCGGCTACCCTGTCTACTTTACAAGGGAGCCCGGAGGCACGAAGATTGGGAACCTGGTGCGGGAGATCCTGATGAACCCCGAGCACAAGGACATGTGCCCCCTCACCGAGATTTTTCTTTTTGCCGCCTCGCGGGCTCAGCACGTGGAGAAGGTGCTGAGGCCTTACATAGAGGAAGGATATGTGGTGATCTGCGACCGCTTTGCCGATTCCACCGTAGCCTATCAGGCCTTCGGGAGAGGCGTCCCCGTCAATGTCGTGAGGGAGATTAACAGCGCCGCCACATGGGGGATACAGCCCAGCATCACCTTTTTCCTTGACCTGGAGCCCCAGGTGGCCCTGAAAAGGGTGAGCCTCCGCGTCCAGGAGACGGAAGTGGTTCCCGACAGGCTTGAGCGCGAGCAGCTGGAGTTTTTCCACAAGGTCCGCGACGGCTACCGCTCGATTGCAGGCGATGAGCCCCACCGTTTCAAGATCCTGGACGCGACGCTTGACCCCCATCAGCTTGCAAAAAAGATTCTGGACATCACGCAGAGGGAAATGCGCAAGGCCGGAATCCTTTACCGCCCCGACGGACAGACTGCCGATCAGTGGGATGTGCCCTCTGTTGAGAAATCCTGAGGTGAAAAGTGGAGAATAAGAAGGATCTGGAGAAAAGGGACTGCAAGCCCAACAACTATAATTATATAAGCTCCTCTCTCAGGTTTAACAAGGCCTTTACCGGGAAGGAGGAGATACTGCTCGGCATTGAGCAGCTTCTCCTCAAGAGCCTTCTCTCCCCGCCGCCCAATGAGCAGCCGGAGTCCATCAAATTTGTAAGAGTCTTTGAAGGGAAACGCCGCTTGGTCCTCACGTACTGGTGCTCGGAGCTTCGGCGCCACAGGGCCCTCGCCTCGCAGCTTCTCCATGCCTGCAGGGTCCGGTTCAACTAGCGGAAGGTATAATGTACGAACTCGAAGTGCCAGGCCAGGAAAAAGCAAGAGAGTACCTCCTTAAAGCCTTTCAGAGCGGCAAGGTCTCCCATGCTTTTCTCTTTGTGGGCCCCCCGGGAACGGGAAAGAGCGAGATGGCACTGTGGTTCGCCGCCCTTCTCACCTGCGCCTCTCCCGCAGCATCGCCAGCCGCCCCCTGCGGCACCTGCGCCTCCTGCAGAAAAATCCGCACCTCCAATCATCCCGATGTGAGGGTGGTGAAGCCTGACGAGAAGACGCTCAATATAAGGATAGAGGAGATAAGGGGTCTTCAGAGGGATGCCAACTTTCAGCCCATAGAGAGCGCCCGCAAGGTCTTCATAGTGCAGAACGCCCACAGGCTCCTGGATGGAGCGGCAAACTGCTTCCTCAAGGTACTCGAGGAGCCTCCCTCCCACACCGTGATGCTCCTCACGTCGGTGACGCTCCATGCCCTCCTTCCCACTATTGTGTCACGCTGCCAGGTGGTGAAGTTCGCACCCCTCGACAGGGAGCACCTGGCCGAGCACCTGATATCCCGGGAGGGGCTCCCCCCCGAGAAGGCCCTGGTGATCGCCCATATCTCCCAGGGAAGCGCCGGAAGGGCCCGGGAGCTTGCAGGCCGCGAGGGCCTCTGGGAGACAAGAAAAAAAGTGCTGGAGCTCTGCGCAGCGGCCACCTCGCTTTCGGCGCGGGATGTGGCTATATCCGTTGACGGCCTCTCAAAGGGCCAGGAGGAGTACGAGCTCGTGCTGGAGTTCACCCTCGGGTGGCTGAGGGATCTCCTCGTGGTGAAGGAAAAAGCCGGGGAGGCCGGCCTTATCAACATCGACATGGAAAAAAGGCTAGAGGACCAGGCCTCGCAGCTCACCATCTGGCAGATCACCGAAGGCATCGCCTTGGTGAAGGAGGCCTACGAGCAGCTCAGGATGCAGGTGAACCCCCTTTACGTGCTGGAGCGGATGTTCCTCTCCTTCAACAGGGCCGCCCAGGGAGCGGAATCCTGGAAATAAGGCAAGGGGATACAGGAGACGGAACAAGAGGCGGAGAAATCAGAATAAGCTGAGAAGGAGGGCACGTAATGCCCGATGTAGTTGGTGTCTCATTCAAGAGGGCCGGCAAGATTTACCACTTTGAAAAGGGCAGCATTGAGCTTTCCATAGGCGACTACGTCATTGTGGAGACGGTGCGGGGCCGGGAGATGGGAAGGGTATCGGTGGCGAGCCGCGAAGTGGAGGGAGATTCCTCCGGAACTGCCCTCAAGAGCATTATCAGAAAAGCCACCGAAGAGGATTTTGACCTCTATTATGAAAACAGGTTCAAGGCAGCAGAAGCCCTCAAAATCTGCGCCGAGAAAGTGAAGGCCCACAAGCTTGCCATGAAGCTCATCGATGTGGAATATACCCACGAGGGGAGCAAGGTGATCTTTTATTTTTCCGCCGAGGGAAGAATTGATTTCCGAAACCTTGTGCGCGATCTTGCCGCAGTGTTCAAGAAACGGATCGAGCTCCACCAGATCGGCGTCCGCGACGAGGCCAAGCTCATCGGCGGCCTGGGGCCATGCGGCAGGCCCATATGCTGCGCCACTTTCATGACCGAGTTTGACCCCGTCTCCATCAAGATGGCCAAGGAGCAGAACCTCTCCCTCAATCCCGAGAGGATCTCGGGGACCTGCGGGAGGCTCATGTGCTGCCTCAAGCATGAGCACTGCTTTTATCACGAGACCCTCAAGGAGCTCCCTGAGATAGGCACTACCATAGAATTTCCTGAAGGCCCCGGCATGGTGGTGGACCTCTCGGTCCCCAAGCGCTCCGTCATCATGGAGTTTGCAAACAATGTGCGCACCGAAGTACCCCAGGCGGAGCTCCCTCCTTACCGGCCTGCGAGGGCCGAGAGAGGGGAAAACCGCGGCAGGCAGGGAAAGCGTAACGGTGAAAAGCCTCCGGCGCCGCCCTCTCAAAAGCCTGATGAGAAGCCCCAGGAGAAACCTCCCAAGGAGCCCCAGGAGAAGCCTCCCGAGGGGCCCCAGGAGAAGCCCCAGGAGAAGCCTCCCGGGGAGCCCGAAAACAGCCCCCCCCAGGGGAGCGAAAGAGGTGAGTGAATGGCAGTGCCCGTTTTCCCAGGCATTGACGTCCTTCTGAAGAAGGATTTTGAGCCCCTTGCCGGCGCGTCGGTGGGGCTCCTGGTGAATCAGGCCTCGGTGGACAGGAACCTGGTTCACACGGCCAGGCATTTCCTCGCTCAGCGGGCTTTCTCACTCAAGGCCCTTTTCGGCCCCCAGCATGGCATCTACGGTACCACCCAGGACAACATGATAGAATGGGAAGGGTTCAATGATCAGAGGGCCCGCGTTCCTGTCTTCAGCCTCTACGGCGCCGTGCGTGAGCCTACCGACGAGATGCTCGAGGGATTGGACACCCTGGTGATTGACCTCCCCGATGTGGGGGCTCGCTACTATACCTTTATCTGGACGGCCCTCTTCATGCTCAGAAAGTGCATAAAGAAGGGCATCAGGGTCGTGGTCCTTGACAGGCCCAACCCCATCAACGGGAAGGCTCTCGAGGGCCCGCTCATTGAAGAGGGCTACCGATCCTTCGTGGGGCTCTATCCCATAATCATACGCCATGGTATGACCATAGGTGAGCTCATGGCGATGATGTACAGGGAGGAAGCCATGGCGGGGAAGCTCATCGTCATCACCATGGAGGGCTGGAGGCGCTCCATGTGGCATGACGACACGCACCTGCCCTGGGTCATGCCCTCGCCCAACATGCCCACTCTCGATACTGCCGTGGTCTATCCCGGCTTCTGCCTTCTCGAGGGGACGGCCATCTCGGAGGGGAGGGGCACCACGAGGCCCTTTGAGTTCTTCGGCGCTCCCTTTATTGAACCGGAGCTCCTTTGCGCCGACCTCGAGGCCGAGCAGCTTCCCGGCGTCCACTTCAGGCCCGCCTGGTTTGAGCCCACCTTCCAGAAGCACAGGGGGGAGCTCTGCGGCGGGGCCCAGGTCCATGTGACTGACAGGGAGAAGTTCATGCCGATCCTCACGGCAGTCGCCGTGCTGAAGGCCGTGGTGAGGCGATGGGGGGAGAAGTTCCGGTGGAAAGAGCCGCCTTATGAATATGAATATGAGAAGCTCCCCTTTGACATCCTTGCGGGGAGCCCCAGGCTTCGGCAGGCCATCTGTGAGGACAGGCCCCTTGCGGCCCTCCTTGAGGAGTGGCAGCAGTCGCAGGAGGACTTCAGGAAGAGGCGCCAGGAGTTTCTTCTTTATGAGTGAAGGCTCCAAGGCTCTCATCCTCTCGGCAGGGCTCGGGACGCGCCTCCGCCCTCTCACCGCGATACTTCCCAAGCCTCTCATGCCGGTCGCCAATGTCCCCCTTATCGACATCATCGTGGAGAGGCTCGCGGGGTGCGGCTTTACCGCCCTCGGCGTGAATCTTCATCACATGGCGGAGGAGATCAGGCGCCATCTGGAAAGCCGCAAAGGAGCCCTCTCGTTCTGGTTTTCCCATGAGGAGGTCATCCTGGGGACAGGGGGAGGTATTGCCGGCTTTGCGCCTTTTCTTGAAGGAGAGGAATGGTTCCTTGTCCATAACGGCGATGTCATGGGTGATGCGGACATTCAAGGCCTTGTGGCATTCCACCGTGAGCGGAGGGCCCTCGCCACCCTTCTTCTCGTGGAGAACGAGGCGACCAATGTGGTCCGCGTGGTGCCTTCCGGCGATATAATTGATATCCGCGGCTGTCTTCGGCCTCATGACCACGCGGGGCGCCTTCTCACCTTCAGCGGCATTGCCGTCTATTCGGGGAGCATTCTGAAGGCCCTGCCCCGGGGAGCTTTCTATTCAATCATAGATTTTCTGCTGGAAAAAATGCAGAGTGAGGGGGCTCGTGTGGCGGGGTATGCTCCTGCGGCCCCCTGTTACTGGCGGGATATAGGAAGTATTCCCTCCTACCTCGCCCTTCACAGGGATATTCTCTCGAGGGGCATATTCAATCCCCCGTCAATGGGAGAGCCTCACAAGGGCATGCTTGTAGGAAAGGGAGCTCATGTGGCTCCCGGGGCCCGCATTGAGGGGTTTCTCTCCCTGGGCGAGGGTGCCTCAATAGGCAGTGGCGCTCTTCTTCGGGATGTAGTCGTCTTTCCCGGCACTGCGGTGCCGGAAGGCACGGAAGCCCATGACGCCGTCTTCGCCGGGAGCTACGTTGCAAGGGAGCAGTGAGGGCGGCCTCTGTGCCTGCCCGGAGGTGTGATGAGAAAACCAGATGATGACCTGATTCATGAGATGACGGGGCGCTTTCTTCCCGGTTCAGGAGCCCCCGGGGTGACGGCTCTCACCAAGGGCGGCTCCGACAGGGATTTCTTCCGCCTCTCAAGGGGCGGTGAAACGGCGGTGCTCTGCGTCACCACAAACCGCGAGGAGCTTGACTACTACCTCGCCCTGGGATCGTTTTTCTTCGGCGAGGGAATCCCCGTGCCGCGCTTTTTTTGCTGGTCCCTCGAGAGGGGCTTTGTCCTCATGGAGGACTGTGGCTCCCTCTCAGTCCATGAAAAGGTCCACGGCGACCCGGGGGAGGAAGAGCTCTTTTCCCTTTACCGGTCGGTTCTGAGTGAGCTCGTAAAGCTGCAGAGTCTTGATTCCGGGCGCTGTGAGCATCTGGGGAGGCGTCCTTTTGATTATGACACCCTCCGGTGGGAAACGGGGTATTTCAGGGAGCACTTCCTGGGAACCCTTATGAAGGACCCTGAGAGCACCGGCAGCGCCCTTGAGGAGACCTTTCACCGAATGGCGTGCGAGGTGGCCCTTCTCCCCCGTGTGCCCATGCACCGCGACTTCCAGTCACAGAACATCCTTGTCCGCCAGGGCTCCCCTTTTTTCATAGACTTTCAGGGGAGCCGCACGGGGAGCCCCTTCTATGATGTGGCCTCCCTTCTGCTGGACCCTTACGTGGAGCTTCCTGAGCATCTCCATGACAGGCTTCTTGAGGAATATTTCCGCATGGTCTCTCTTGAGGGCTTTTCTCCGGGATCGTACGGCCGCTTTCGGGATAACTATCTCCTCACGGCCCACCAGAGGCTCATGCAGGCCCTGGGGGCCTATGGAAATCTCGGGATCAACAAGGGGAAAAGGCAATTCCTTTCCCATGTGCCGGCGGCTCTCAGGCTTCTTGAGAGGGTTGTCACCCGGTCGGGCCGGCACCCGGAGCTCATTGCTGTGGTGAGGCGATCGATGGAGAGGCTTTCCTCTGTCACTGGTGGATGAGCTTGGGATATACTCCCGCGGGAAAGACGAAGAGAGAGCGGACCCGGTGTGTCTGAGGATCAAAGGAAAAACCGATGCCGTCGCCTTTGTAGATGAGCGAGTAAAGAGGGAGGCCTGAACCGTCAAAATAGGTGAAGGTATAGTTCTCCTGGTCTATGGGGGAGCCGTAGGCCTTTTCCACGTCGGTGCGGTGGCTTCCTGTTTTTATCCCCTTATCGGTGGAGAAGGAGCCTGAGAAGGTCTCCGCGAGGGCTACCTTTCCCTCCATCACGCCGAAAAGGGTGAGATAGCGCTTGTGCCTGTAGACGGTGAGCCCGTCGGCGAGCTCGTCCTTTGCATCGGGGGGCCCCCAGCCTTTCATGACCACCTCGTAGAGCATGTCCATATAGGCCCCGTTAAGCCGCACTCCTGGCACGGCAAGGCTGTCGGCGCAGGCAGGGAGAGCCAGAGCCAGCATTATCACCAGTATTCCCGCAGCAGTCAGAAATCTCATATGCACAGCCCTCCGTCTCCTCACCGCGTTCCTGATATAATGGCAAGTGGCCCCTGGCCACCTGCTTTTTCACCTGTTTTTACGGTCTGCCGCCGGCAGTCATCATAACCCCCATCATGGCACCAAAGATGATGCTCACCCAGGGGTTACAGATGAATATTCACCCGCCTATGCCAAGTTTCTTCGCAAGCAGATGAAGGGTGAATCCCACAAGGCCCCCGAGAATCGGTGCCCCCGCAAGCTTCAAAAGTGCCATGGCTCCCATTGTCAATCGGCTCCTTTCCGTGTCGTGTGTCCTTACCGGTAAAGATGCCGGGAGGAGCAAAAGGACTCATGGGAGGCTCCCGGGAAATTCTCTCCATGGGGTTTCACCAGGGACATGGCAATTCCTCCCGGGGAGTATCGAAAAGAATTCAGGTATGTTACGATATTATACGAATCATTGAAAAGCCTCCCTTTTTCTATTATAATAAAGATGGGTGATTATTTGGCTAAGAGAAGAGCGTGTGCAGCTTTTACTCTCATCGAGGTGATATTCGGCCTCTGGATTGCCACCATTGTGGTGCTCTCCGTCATGATGTGCCTTGGCTATACTTATTCCAAGGTGAGCAAGAACAGGGCAATTGCCACCAGCATCGCCAAGAAGATCATCGAGGAGTACAAAGGCAATCCCAAGAAGCTCTCACAGGACGCCCACAGCGCATCGCTCGCGCTGCCCTCGGAGTTTGTGCAGGACGTGGAGACGGGCGACATCCTGGAATATACCAGAGAGGTCATTATCGGCCTTGTCTCGGGGAGACTCTACAAGGTGGTGGTGAAAGTTTCCTGGAGCGACAAAACGGGAAGGAAAGAGGCCTTGCTTGATACCCTTCTTCTGGAGCAGTAAGTCCCGGGCTTTCTCTTCGCGCCGCGGGGAGCCTGTCAAAAGACATGCCTCCCAGAGGGGTATGTCTTTTGTTGAGGTCCTCATCGTCATGGGGATTCTGGGCGTCGTGCTCTCTGTCATGTACCAGGCCCTTATCCCGGCCCTCCGCGGCCTCAACAGGACATCGGCCGACACCGACACGCAGCAGGCCGTCGTCATCGCGAGCGAGAAGATAAGGGAGGAGCTCCGCCTCTCGACGCCCTACTCAATTACCAACACGGGGAATGCCATCTCCTTTCTCTCGCCGAAGACCCCTCTTCCTTCGGCGGTGACCGTCGATCTCTATGGAGCGAATGTCGTTGACGGAGAGTGCGAGATACCGGACGTGGTATGGAGAAAATATCTTGTGGTCTATTTTCACCAGCAGAGCAGCACTATCAGGATGAAGGAGCTCCCCATCACGCCCACGAGCGTGGTGAGAAAGCTTGTTCCCGCGTCTTTATCGACATATGCCGCCGACGGGCAGTACAAGGAATCAGTCATGGCAAGGAATATCTACAACGTGGACTTCTATGTGCCGCGCTTTCCCTGCGTCATGGTGGATGTGGTGGCTTACAAGACCCACACGGGGCTTGATCTTTCCAAGGCGCGCCCCGAGTCGTACTCGCGGGTGGTCCATGAAATTCTTCCACAGAATTAGGAGGGTGCCTATGAAACAGAAACAGAGAGGAATCGTCCTCATCGTGGTGCTCATGGTTTCTATGCTGCTTCTTATCCTGCTCATGGCAACCCTTACCTTGAGCTCCCGCAATGCCCTTTACATGGCCCATCACCAGTACCGCACGCAGGCCCTGCTTGCCGCCGAGGCGGGCGTGATGAAGGCCATGGACTATCTCGAGAGCAATGCCACCGCCGCCGCAAATACCGTCATTGAAGGGACTCTCGCCGACAGCCAGGCGACCTATAAGGCCACCATCCTGGAAAACAACCTGGGCAGCACGGGGAGAGCCCGGATTCTCTCGGAAGGTACCGTGAGGCCCTTCAAGAGGACCGTGAAGGTTGAAGTGGCGCAGGCCCCGGGAGGCTATGTGGGCATGGGCTCCGACGGCCCCATCCTCTATGACGGAGAGGTCTTTATCAATGGCATCAAAAGCGTGAAAAACCCCGCCCCCGACTCGGGCTGGCTCCATTCAAACGGCGAAGGGCAGAGCGTCTATGGGAGCGCCGGCGGCGGGAACGTGCACTGCAACGGCAAGGTGAGCGGCAAGGGAACGGTGTCGGGTGTCAAGACAAGCTGGAACTCGCACTCAAATTACGGCTCCGTCAGCATCCCTTCGGCCAAGAACACCTATGCGAGCGACGAGAAGAAAAACTCCATCAAGGACATAAAGGCCAAGGAGGATTTCAAGAAGGACTCCGAAGAGGACTGCTTCATCGTGGAAAACGACATGATGATCGAGTGTGATGAGAACGACACCCTTGTTCTTGAAGGGAACCTGAAGATGAAGGATGGCAAGACCCTCTGGGTGAAAGGGAACCTGGAGGTCAAGGGAGCCGTCGAGGGCACGGGCGTCGTCGTCGTGGGGGGCAAGACCTCCCTCAAGGGGGGGCAGCTCGACAAGAGCGGCGCCAATCAGGGCGTCGTGATATACAGCGAGAAGGACCTCGTCGTCGCCAACCCTGCCGTGGACCGTGATGCCGATGGGAACATGAAAATTGACGGGGCCCTGCCGGAAGAATCGGGAAGCTACGCCGTATCCAATTTCTTTGCCCAGATGCCAGAGTTCGCCCCCGCGCAGATAAGCCACGGCCTTCCCGATGACGATGCGGCCAAGAGCGACTTTTTCGGCTGGTATCACACTGAATACAACAAGAATCCCCGGTCGGCCGACTTCAACAGGTGGTACCAGGGAGTGAACGGTGATCCCGCGTGCCCCGGCCTTCCGGAAGACGTGAGAAACTGGCTGGCCCCCGTGGCACAGAACAAGGACGGCATCGTGCAGAATCTCGCGGCCTGGCAGACTACGAAATAGGAGGAAGCTCTTATGAACAAGGGTAAGTTGATTTTCCTGGTGCTCTTCACTATCCTTTCCTTTTCCATCTTTTGCTCCTGCGGCGGCGGAGGCGGAGGCTGCAATGATGACGACAACAAGCCTCCTGAAACAAATCCGGAACCCACCAAGCCTCCCGAGGGCGGCGACGACTCCAATAACGTCCCTTTTCCAAGCTCCATAAGCAGCCTCTCGGGGTGGAGCAGTGAGCCCAGCGGCGCCCAGTACATGGACTGGTTCCTCAACAGCTCGCAGAACCCGAACCTCAACCGCTTTCTGCCCAACTACTCCTATTTCCAGGGTCTTCTCTATTCAAACGGGAAAGTTGAGGTCGTGGGCCCCGTGCGGGTCATCGGGGGCGTCTTCTCCTCCTGCGACAATGCCGAGCAGGGCCACCTGGGCACGACGGGAAAGGAGAATGTCCTTCAGAAGGGCGCCATGATAACCACTGACTCGGAGTACCTGCAGAGCTTCTCTGTCCACCCTGCTCCCAAGCTCCATATCACCCAGTGGGAGGAGGTGACCCATTAGGGCATTCTGTTATCCCTGGTGGGAGCAGGTCCTGTTTCTTCCCGAGTGCTTTGCCTCGTAGAGGGCCATGTCGGCTTTCTTGATGAGATCCTCTGGCGTGGTGCCGTCGCGGGGGAATGTGGCGATTCCCATGCTTATCGTAACCCTCACTCCCTCGGGAAGCCCCGGGAACCGGGATCTCTCGATGGCTTTCCTGATGCGCTCCGCTACTTCAAATGCCACGCTTTTGCCTGTTGAGGGCAGGATTACTGACATCTCCTCGCCGCCGTACCTCGCGGCAATATCGCCTTTGCGCACTCCCGCCTTGATGAGCCTCGCCACTTCTCTGAGGACTGTGTCTCCCTGCTGGTGGCCGTAAGTGTCATTAAACTTTTTGAAGTGATCGATGTCGCTCATGATGAGGGAGCAGTCTTCTATCGATGTCCTGCGGGATTTGAGCTCATCCTTGAGGCGCTCCTGGAAGTAGCGGACCACGTAAAGGCCCGTGAGCCCGTCAAAGACGGCAAGCTTGTAGGCCCTTGCCTTCTCAAGCGACGTGGAATAGATCCCTGCCGCCAGCGTGATGAAATTTGTCTCCGAGGCGCTGTAAGGCTGGTTGTTCTTCTTTTTCCCCAAGAGCACCATGCCCAGGAGCTTCCCGGTGCCGCTCTCCGTGAGGGGATGGAGAAGCTCGAAGGCGGAGAGCGCTTTTTCGCTCTCGCTGGTAAAAATGAGACGCCATGTCTGCTCCTCCCGGGCCTTTTTCAAGGTCATGGGAAAGCTGTTTCTGCTCACCCAGCTCGAGAAGAGCGCGGTGGAACAGGCAAGCTCTGTCTGCCGTGATGCTTCATCGCCCCATTGAAAGGAGGCAAGGAGGGCAAGCTCGTTCTCCTTTTCCCGCTCTGCGGCAAATATGGCCGCCCTCTCGAAGAAAATGGACCCTGACATCCTGTGGATGAAAGTGCTCGCGAGCTCATCGAGCTCGTTTGAGGTGAGGCTGTCGCTGAGCTCCTGGAGAAAGGCCATCTGGGGGTTCGAGACCTTGTCAAGGAGCACCGAGTCTCCCGTTTTGAGGACAAACTCCCGTTCCTGTGCCGCAGTGGGTGCCTTTCTTGTCTTCTGCAGGCGGTGGGAGTAGTATGAGCAGGTGACACAGAGGGCCCGGTCTTTCCTGCAGCAGGCGGTGCTCTCAAGGGACCAGCAGTTTGAGTTTTCCAGGAAAGCCGCGCATTTTGCACGGGTCTCTTTTGCGCACTGATGGAGCTGCCAGCAGGCAGAGGCCGGCTCTTCCAAAGGTATGGCCTGCGTGACGGCCGCGGGCTTTCCCCTGATCGGGACCGGCTCCGGCTTCTCCTGCGGGTGGAAGGGCCCTTCCTCTTCCAGGTGAGAGATGGTGTCATACGGGAGGGCGGGAGCCTTTTTCCCCGCAAGGGCGTAATAAAGAATAGATATCACCACGAGGGCGGCGCCTATGGCGGCGATGACGGGGATAAGGGCCGGCGTGCCTCCCCCGGCAGGTGCTGGCGATGGTGACGGCGTGACATTTCCCGGTACAGGGGAAGCCACCACCGTGGCGCCCGACTTGTTGAGCTTTTCCAGCAGCTCCCTGGCTTCCGTGTCTGAAGGGGCTGCCGCGAGGACCTGCTGGAGCTCTTCCTTCGCGAGGCTCACATTGCCCTTGTGAAGGAGGACCTGCACAAGGACCTTGCGGTATGAGGGGTTTTGAGGCGCCGAGTCAATGAGCTTCTGGGCTTCACTCTGTGCCCTGTCCAGATCCCCGGACTTGATAAGGACATCGACTATCTTTTTTCTGGCCTTTGAAAAGCCGGGGTCAACGGACAGGAGCTTCTCGAGGCTCGAAAGTGCCGATGCCGTATCGCCCGATGCCTCGTAGGCAAGGCTCAGGTTATAGAGGAGCGACCGGTCATCAGGGCTGATATCATGAGCTTTCTTGAATTTTTCCAAGGCTTTTGCCGCGTCGCCCATTTCCATGTAGCAGCACCCCAGGTCGTTATAGGCAGGGATAAAAGAGGGATCACGCGCGAGGATCTCTTCAAATTTCCTCACGGCTTCCGCCGTTCTCCCCGCCTGGTAATCTTCGCGGGCCGACTTGTGGAGGGTGAGGAGTGCTTCATCGGCGGCGGCGGCGCCCCCGGCGACAAGAAGAAAAGCCGAGAACAGCGCAATGAGAAGGGGCTTCCACCGTGGCAACATATTCCAGGCCTCCTCAATCAGAAATTCATGGTTGGTTCCCATTCTCCTTCTCGCGGGAAAGAAGGAAATTTACCCTCAGGGAGAATATATTATCTGATGTTTCAAGAAGGGGCATGAAGGGAGTTATGGCTTTCCTGCCTCCGGTAAAGGCGGTAACGATTGAAAATAAAGTTCTGGGGAACGCGAGGCTCCATCCCTTCTCCCGGCTCCTCAACAATCAAGTACGGAGGAAACACTCCCTGTGTGGAAGTCCACGGCGGCGGCGCCCTGGTCATCATTGACTGCGGTTCGGGCCTCCGTGCTCTTGGAAATGCCCTTCTTGCCGGGAAAAAACCTGTCAAGGCAAGTATCCTCCTCAGTCATACCCATTGGGATCACATACAGGGCTTCCCTTTTTTCAAGCCAGGATTCATTCCTGGAAACGAGTTCACCCTCTATGGCCCCCATGACACAGGAGCCTGCATCCAGAAGGTCATGGAAGGCCAGATGGAGCACCGTTATTTTCCTGTCAAGCTTTCTGACATGGGATCGAAGGTGAGGTTCCAGGAGCTGAAGGAGGGCCCGTTCTCAATAGGCGGCATGGCCATTGATGTGCAGTATATGAACCACACTGCCCTCACTATGGGGTTCAGGATCACCGAGGGAAAGGTGTCGATCTGTTACTGCACCGACACGGAGCCCCATTCGCTGCTCACCGAGGAGCACGCCGGGGGTGAGGGAAGCCTTCCGATCTTTGCCCACAAGGGCGACCAGCGCCTTGTGGATTTCATAAGGAACGCTGAAATGCTCATTATTGACTCCCAGTATACCGGTGAAGAATATGCCACCAAGAAGGGGTGGGGCCACAGCAGCATCGACTATGCCGTCATGGTGGCACTTCAGGGGAATGTAAGGCGCCTTGCTCTGTTTCACCACGATCCAGAGCATTCCGATGAGCAGATTGACGGTTTTGTCGAGTACGGAAGGGAACTGGCGGCCCGCTGGGGCAGAAAGATCGAGATCTTCGCTGCCCGTGAAGAGCAGGAGCTCGAGATAGGGGAGGCATGATGGCCCCGGCAAGACCCAAGATACTTATTGCCGATGATGACAGGAACGTGCTGCGCATAATAGAGCTCGCGCTCTCCGATGAGCACTTCCAGCTCATCTTCGCGGAAGACGGCCCCAATGCCCTTGCCATTGCGGAAAAAGAGCGGCCTGACATGGTGATCCTGGACATCAGGCTTCCCGGAGTTGACGGCTTTGAAGTGCTCAAGACGCTCCGCGGCAAGTCATCGCAGGGGCTTTATGATGAGATGGTGATTATTCTTCTCTCGAGCGCAAGCTTTGAAAAAACCATCACGCAAGGATTCAAAGAGGGCGCCGATGATTTCATTACCAAGCCCTTCAGCCCCGGCAACCTCAAGAGCCGCGTGAAGTCCTGGCTTATCAGGAAGGGTATTACCGTGAGCTGACCTTCTGGGTGGCCAGGTTGATCAGTCTCCCATCCTTCTTCGCATCAATGTGATCGGTTTCTTTCAGTGCATCAATGATATTCTTGCGCAGGTCACCATGATTTTTGACGTCAGTGCTCTTGTGCATGACGTCCATGCCGGAGAACCCCTGGGCGATGTAATCGCGCGTGGCAATGGTGTAGAGCCTGTCAGGATCGAGGGGCTTCCCGTTCTCATCGGTTACGGAGACCACCTGCTGCCCTTCGGGGAGCCTTGTGTCAATCACGGCCTTGATGCCTGAGAAGGCCACGCCGTTTGCGATCTTGCTGAGCCCCTGCTCGATGAGCCTGGGGATATGACATCCCTTGAGCTTCACCGTCGTGAACTGGTCCTGCCATGGGAACATGGTGTAGATATCACCGGTCTTCACGGGGCCCCGGTAAAGATTGCAGCGCATCGAGGCCGCGGTGATGAAGCCGATATCGGTTTTTCCGCGCTCTCTGATAAGGTCGGCGATACAGTTGCCCAGCGTCGATTCTTCGCGGTACACATGAAAGTCCCTCTGTGTGAGGTTTCTTTTAATCTCTGTCACGACCTCGCCCAGTATGGGGGCGATCTTCTCCTCATATTTCTTGATGATGGCTTCCACTTTCTTGTCGGGCTCGACACTGTGCTCCTCGATAGGGATGAGGCGCGAGCCGTTGAGGCTCACTCTCTTCGAGTCCCTGTCGATGAGGAGCTCTATCTCACCCAGGTGCCTTCCATAGCAGCCTGACTGCACGATAAGGGTCTTCCCTTCCTTGATGGGCCTGTCAAGCTTTGTATGGGTGTGGCCGCCCACGATGAGGCTGATATCGGGAAACTGCCGGGCCACCTCCCTGTCGGCATCAATGCCCAGGTGAGAGAGAAGGACCACCACGTCGGCTCCCTGTTTCTTCATCTCGGGAAGGACTTCCCTGAGGGTCTCTTCAGGCGGCCTT
Source organism: Candidatus Eremiobacterota bacterium (assembly GCA_031082125.1). Taxonomy (NCBI): domain Bacteria; kingdom Bacillati; phylum Vulcanimicrobiota; species Vulcanimicrobiota bacterium. Next base: position 78,794 of record JAVHLM010000006.1, on the reverse strand, counting down.
ATGTCAATCTTTGCGGCATCCTCCCTGCTCTTGAGCATTGTGATGGCATCGGGCGTGACAAGGCCGACAATGCCCACCTTGACGCCGTCTATATCCTTGATGACAAAAGGCTCTGTGCAGCCGTCAATAAAGGCATTCTCTTTCTTTATCACGAGGTTTGCCGCCAGGACAGGCGATTTGGTTTTCTTGAGCGTGCCGGCAAGGGTCTTGAGGCCGTTGTCAAAATCATGGTTTCCCAGCACACAGACATCATAGCCCATTTTGTTCATGGATTCCAGGACGGGGCGCCCTTTGAAAAAGTCCGAGAGAGGATCGCCCTGCGTGGAGTCGCCGGCATCGAGGAGAAGGGTATGGGCGGGGTCCTTGGCTCTCTCCTCCTTGATGGTCTCGGCAAGGTGGGCAAGCCCTCCCACCATCTTGTGGCTCTCGCAGAACGGCTCGGCATGGCCGTGAATGTCATTGGTGTGAAGGATCGTGAGGGGAACGGAGCGGCTGGGCGGCGGCGCCTCCTGTGGCGAAAAGACGTCGGCAGGAAGAGCTTCCTTTTCGGCGGCTTTCGGCATGCCCTTGGCATTGCGCATGGGGGGAGCGGTGCTCCCCTGAATATGGCGGCCCTGGATCTCCATAGCTCCTCCTTGAAAGTATCCCCCATGCAATTATACCCCGGAGGGGCTCTTCCCTACAAGGCATTCCTGTTAACAAAATGTTAACATCGCGGTACGGCGGGGTGACGATATCCTGCCGGGCAAGAGGTGAAAGGAGTGGCCGGGAAGAAATTAAGAACCATGACGTGCAGTGGGATGTCGAGGGAGGACTTTGTAGCCGCTCTCAGGAGGGGGGAATTGCCTGGTCTTGCCCTGAAAGCCCGGGAAGGCCCCGCCGGAGACCCATGCCCCTTTCTTGTGGCCCTTTTTCACCCCGGTACCGAGCTTACCCTCAAGGAGAGGATCGTCCTCGCGGCGTCCATTGTCAAGGAGTTCGCACCCCAGAGCGAGGGACGCCGCGAGGACGATGCGGCCAGAAGCGAGGCGATGAATTTCCTGAAAAGCCTCATCGCCCACGATGATGAGCGCCGGGTATTCTTTCACACTCTCGGCACCCTCGGCCCTGAGCTGATTATGCCACTCAAAGCCCTGGTCATTTCAGCGATCACCGACAGCCAGTACGGCCAGAAGCTTCTGCTCTCGTGGATTGCCTTCTGGAAGGAGTACTGGCAGGCGGGCAAGGCGCCCGAATCTGCAATGGAATATGTCGATGGCCTCATGAAAGCCATATGTTACGAGGATGTCGAGGTGCAGAGCCTGCCCCTGCCCTTTGACAGCGATACTCCCCGGGAGCTCCTGCGCCGCAAGCTTTTTTCATTCATCCACAACAGTGATCCCAAATGGAACAAGGTGCGCCCCCAGAAGGTCCTCACCCTGATGGGAGCCCATATCCCCTCGCCGGTAGAGAGCGCAAAAAACGGCTTCTCGTGGCGGCTTTATGAAATCTCTTACTGCTACTCCCAGGGTCTTGATGACCGCTCGGAGCTCCGCAGGATAGCAGGCGACCTGCTGGAGAATGCCGACCGCGCGAATTATGAATCCTATGCCGCCCTTTTTCAGGGAGACGATGCGGCCATGGCGGTGGACAGCGCCTATGCCTTCATTCAGGCCACGCAGTTCAGGACGAGAAAGCCCAAGGGGCCGGCTGAGGAATACAGGAAAGCGGCCATGGCGTCCCTGGAGAGGATTTTTCAGCGGGAAGGGATACCACCGCAGGTGTTGGCAAGGCTCCTCTCTATCCTGAGCGCTCTTGGCCTGATATCGCCTCTTCTGGAGTTCCTGGAGCGCACCAGGAGGTCATCGCAGGACGAGCTCTCACAAGGCGCTCTTGATGCCTTAATGCTTTGCTGGCTTAACAGCCTGCCCAAGGTCTCCCAGGAAGAAGCGCTTCCTGCCGTGCTCTCCTCCCTTGTAGAGGCGGTGACGGGGGGAAGCGACGGCCTTTTCGGGGTTATCGAGGCCAGGGGGGCTCTCCTTGCCGCCCATCCCCTGATGCGGGATCGTCTCAGGAAGGCTCTCAAGGCCCTCCTTGCCGACGTGGATGTAGGGGCCCATGTGCGCAAGCGTGCCCTGCTCCTGCTTGGCTTTCTCGGAAGTGAAAAAGGCCCCGAGAAAAAGCCGTCGGCCCTCCTCTCGGGCATTGAAGATGACGAGGAAGATGAAGAGCCGGGTGGTGAGCCCCGGGAGGGAGGGGGCTCAGAGGCTCTCCAGGAGCAGAAAGGAGAGCCGCCTCCGGCGGAGCCTGAAGAAACAGAGCTTATTCCCCTGCCGGGAACGACAGTGACCGTTCCCGCCGCTCTCAAGGAGTTTCTTTCAATGAGGGACAAGGCAGGTCCGCTGAAGGCCCGGTGTGATCGTATGCTGAGGGAGAGGAACCCTGTGGTGCTCCGCACTTTTTCCCAGGTGTTCGAGGCCCGGGAAAGCGAGACAGGAGGGCTTCTCTATGAGCATGCCCTCGCGGCGGGGCACTCCATGATAGAGTTCATGAAAAAGGAGGTCGCAAGGAGGCCCCTGCGCGCCGATGAGGCCGCCGCCCTTGAAGGCGCCAAGGATGGCCTTTTTTTCCTCTTTTTCTACCGGGACTGCCCCGACCTCATCAAGATGGAAGCCTTTGATGCCCTCAGGAATGTGCATTATTTTGACATCTTGAAGGCTGATGCCATAAAGCGCTATGCCCTGGCATTTGCGAAAGATGCCATAGCAGCAAGATCGGGAAGTGCCGCTACGAAGGCGCTTGCTGACCTTATAAGCCTCAGGGCCCAGGCCCATGCCATGATGAGTATGGAGGGCCGGAAGCTTGACGAGCTTCTTGAGGATTTCACCTCCATGGTGGTGAAGGAGAAGGATCAGGAAAAAAGGGCCCGGTGTGTCAATCTGCTGAACCACATGAGCTTTCAGGACGAGAAGATTCTCAAGCCCCTTGCGGCAAGGATCCACCCTCTCCATTTCAGGGAAGCCCTGGCGGTGCTCTCCTCCCTCGTGATGCGTCAGAACCGCTGGGCGCCGTCATTCCTTCTTGACGCGGCAGGAAGGGATTACATGGACATCAGGAACGAGGCAGTGAGCATTCTCGCCACCGTGGGGTCCCTGCTTGCCCCTCACCACAAAGAGAGATCTATCGACCTTATTCTTGATCATCTTGACGAGTGTTACGATGATGATACGAGAGCCCTTTACACCGATGCGGTGGTAAAGATAGACGCCCCCCTCGCGGCGGCAGCCCTGCTTGAGAAGTGCGGCTCCCTGGGCCTCACGGAGCGCAAGGAATATGGCAGCCTGCTCCTCAAGTGCTTTGAGCGCATGAGCGCCGCGGCCTTCATGGATTTTTTAGAGAAGGAGGGGAGCCTGGAGAACTACAGGCGCTTTGCCGCAGGGAGCCCCCCTGACTCGGCGATGCGGTCTCAGGCAAAGAGATTCCTCGGGCTTTACCGCGAGAATTTCATCAGCGCCCGGGGCAGGGATGCCTGGGAAGCCCTTCAGGGCGATTCCCGCAATCCAGTGAGGGAGGCCCTCAGGGATATATCGCGCCTGGTGTGAGGAGTGCAGGTCATGCCTTCCCCTTTGAGGCTTTCTTTGCCTTCCCTCCCCCATTCTGTTTTCCCCCCATGACAAAGAGGGAGAGCATGAGCATGGCGAGCGAGATGATCACCGGCACATAGACGGGTGAGACCCAGGGCCGGGGAATCAGGAAGAGCACGTCGCCTGTGGCCAGGGTTGGAGGCCACTTGATAAGGGCGTAAAGAAAGATGTAATAAAAAAGGTCCCAGATGGCGAAGGTGTAAAGAAAGGCCCCCGCTTTCATGCGCAGCGTCCCGCCTGCGAGGAGGGCCACGGCGAGAATCATGATGATGGTGGCGGCCTCGCGGGTCTGCTCGGTCCACAGCACATGGTGCCTGCTGAGAAACATGGTGAGGCTGTGGAGATCGGTCACCTCGACGTTCCACTGCGAGAGGGGCAGAAGCCTGCGCAGGTAGACGACCACCATGGCCTCGACGTACGCCATGGCGATACCGTAGCACGTGAGGAGCCCTAATGTTCCCGCCAGTCCTGCACTCTTTTCTTTTGCCATTCTATCTCCCTCTCCCAGAATTCGCTTCCCGCCCTCTTTCTCCTGCCCTCGTCACCGCCGTGACGAGGGCCCCCAGATGATCTTGTGGAGCTGCACGTTGATCCTGGCATCGAGGCTGTCGGCCAGTATCCAGTCGCAGAGGGAGGCATAAAGCTCAAGGGAAGTGCACCCCATGAGGATTTTTGCTCTTTCCCTGATGCCATGCTCCCTGATTGCCTTGAGAGCCCACTCGTAATCTGCCCTTCCCGTGAGGATGAACTTCACCTCGTCCTTCGGCCGCAGATGCCTGATGTTCTCAAAGCGCATACGGGATTCCATGGCGCTCCCGGGGCACTTGATGTCCATGATCCTTATCACCCCTCGCGGCACCGGGGAGATATCGAGGCTCCCGTTGGTCTCAAGCAGCACAGTGGAGCCGTCATCGAGAAGTCTCTCCATGAGGGGTATGACGGCCTGCTGAAGGAGGGGTTCGCCGCCCGTGATTTCCACGTGGCTCACTCCCAGGCTCTTCACATGGCGGTATACCTCGCTCGCGGCCATGGCCTCTCCTCCCTCGTGGGAATAGGAGGTGTCGCACCATGTGCAGCGGAGATTGCAGCCCGCCAGGCGCACAAAGGTGCAGGGGAGGCCCTGATAAGACGACTCCCCCTGGATGCTCCTGAAAATCTCGGTAACCCGGAGAACAGCGTCCATTATTCTGAAGATATTCGACACGGGGGGTGGGGTTGACTTTTTGGGGAAATAGGCATATCATAAGGTGAAAAATCACCCTCCGGTGATTCCAGGAGCAGGTGGCAGGGGGGATTCTCTTGAACTCGCTCGGAGAAACCAGTCGTCATGAAATCAATGAAAAGCTCCACGTCTCAGATGACCTTGAGGTGACGCTCCGCGTCGCCAGGGAAGATGATATGGAGCGCATAAAGTCCCTTTACGAGCTGGTCTATGGCGGCACCTACACCCTTCCCGAGGTGAATGACGCCGCCAAGATGAAATGGGCCCTCAACGATCCCAATTACCTCTGGCTCCTCAACGAGCATGAAGGCGGCCTCGTGGGGTCGGTGATCTTTGTCGTGGACCCCGCAAACCTTATCGGGAAGACCTTTGCCGGCGTAGTGGTCCCCTCCTTCAGGGGAAACAAGATGATGGTGAAATCCATAAAGCGCGGGATCCATTATCTCACCGAGGAGAAGAACTGCTGCGAGCTCATCTACGCCGTCGTGAGGACCTTCGTCTCCATGGGCTTTCACCGCGATCTGCTGGACCTGGGCTTCATCGACACCGGTATTTTTCCCAACGTCAGAAAGCTGAAGCTCTATGAGACCCATGGCCTCAAGGTCTATTACCGGCCCGGCGTCCTGGCGAAGCGCAAGAACCACCCGATCCTCACACCCGAGTCAGACAGGATTTACGGCATCATCAGGGATATGCTGGCCCTCGAGATGGCCCGCGTGGAGCAGGTGAAAGTGGAGCGCCTCGCCGAAAGGGAGCACCTCCAGTTCGAGATTGAAAAATCCAAGGACGTTGAGTGGGAATATTACCGGGAAAGGGACAAGGGGGAGCTCATGTTCAGCTTCTTCCCCCTTCACTATCCCCAGATCAGGCTCTCCACCGCTGACCGCTCGACAGTGGTCTACCTGCACTACCAGGAGAATGACGGCTATGGCGGCATCACGGGCCTGAAGACCGACCAGGACGATCTCCTCTGGGTTCTCTCCGAGACGAGCAACTACTGCGAGTCCATGGGAGTGACGTACCTGGAGCTTCTGCTCCCGGCCCGGGACCCCCACTACCAGAAGATAGCCTACGAGGCCCACTTCATTCCCTGCGCCTATTTCCCCGCGGCAAAGCTCGAGAGTGACGGGAACAGGCTTGATTACGTGGTGTGCTGCAACACCTTCGTGCCCCCGCACTTCAAGAGCCTCAAGCTCACCGAGTTCACCCGCTCGTACCTGCAGGCATTTTTCAAGCTCTATACGGAGCGCCTCTGGGAGGACCTTGAAAATGCCCAGTGATGCCGTGCGCGATCTTATCGGGACAAAGGAAGCCTTTCATTTCTCGCCGGAGCGGGACATGCTTTTTCTCAAGGCAATGCAGAGGGCCTTTTCCTTCCACTATGCACGGTGCGGGCCTTACCGGAAGCTCTGTGACCTGCGGGGATTCACGCCGAGAGCGCTTCGGCGCTTCGAGGACATTCCCTCTATCCCTTATCTCTTCGTCACCATTTTCAAGGAGCGGAAGCTCACCTCTGTTCCCGATGAAAAGATTGCCCTTGTGCTCACCTCGAGCGGCACGACAGGCCAGAAGAGCGCCACGTACCTTGACAAGGTGTCTCTCTCCCGCATCAGGAAGATAGTGTGGAATATTTACGAGTCCTTTCAAATGGCCGACAGGAAGGAAAAGGTGAATTACCTCTGCTTCACCTATGATCCTTACGTTGCGAAGAACCTGGGAACCGCCTTTTCCGACAGGCTCCTCACGGGACTCACCTCGGTGAACCGGGCCGTCTATACCATCACCTGGAGGGAGGGGGAGTTCTCCCTTGACAGGGACCTCTGCCGCAGAACCCTTGAGCGCTTCCAGAAGAGCCCGTATCCCATGAGGATCCTGGGCTTCCCGAGCTTCCTTTACGATGTCCTGGAAGAAGCGGTGCGCCTCAGGGGAAAGCCTTTTCACTTCGGGGAGAGGACCTTTCTCATCACCGGAGGGGGATGGAAGACCCTCGGCGACAAGGAGGTGCCCAAGAGCCTGTTCAGGGAAGAGGTGAGCCGGTGGCTCGGCATACCGCCCGAGAACATCCGCGATCTCCTCGGGATGGTGGAGCATGGCGTTCCTTACTGCGAGTGCGAGCGCGGGAATTTTCATGTCCCCCTCTATTCACGGGTATATATAAGGCACCCGCGCGATCTCCGTATCCTCCCGTATGGTGAGCCCGGCATCATGCACCTTGTGACGCCTTATCTGCACAGCTTCCCCGCCATCTCGCTGCTCACCACCGACGTGGCCGTCCTTCACAGGGAGTGCCCCTGCGGGAGAAATGGCCCCTACATAGAGCTTGTTGGCAGGGGGGGGGTGCGCAAGCACAGGGGATGCGCCATCGCCGCCCTCGATGTCCTTGAGAAGTCGAAAGAGGGCGGTGATCCCTCATGAAGGCCTCGCTCAGGCATTATCTATTCGGCAAGGAGGTCCGCTCCGAGGCTCCCCTGGAGGAAAAGGACATCACCAGCCTGGTTTTAAGGGCTTTGGAGATAAAAGAGCGCCTCAGGAGCTCTCCCCTTGACAGGATCATCGCCGTCCTTGACCGTGCAGGGAGGCGGTGGGCCGATAAAAGCTACGGCCCCAGGAAGAAGGCCCTTGCCATGATGCCTCTGCTGACGGGGTTCCACCCCACCATGGTGGAAAGGGCACTGGAGACGCTTGCGGCGCTCCTCAGCCGCAGTGAGCTTGAAAAGAAGGTCGCCACGGAGCTCGGCACACCGGGCGCCCTTGACCGTTGGGTCAGGAATGGCCCCACAAGCGTCCTTGTCAAGGCACTGCCCCTGGGGCTTGTCCTCCATGTGAGCGCCGGGAATGTCTTTATCGGCGGCATTGACAGCCTTGTGCACGGGCTCCTGACGAAAAACGTCAATATCCTGAAGTTCTCCGGCGACGATCCCCTCTTCCCCCTCCTTTTCGCAGAGAGCCTCAGGGAGGTCGATGACGAGGGGCTTGTTTCGGGGAGCTTCTCCCTCCTCTCTTTCAGGGGAGGCGAGCGTGCCGTGGAAGAGGCCCTCAAGAAGGCCTGTGATGCCGTCGTGGTCTGGGGCGGTGAAAAGGCCGTCGAGGCATACCGGAGTGATCTTCCTCTCTCCTGTGAGCTTGTCTCTTACGGGCCCAAATACAGCCTTGCCCTGGTCACCAGGAGGGGCCTCACCCTCCGCCCGCTCAAGGAGATCTGCCGGGCCCTGGCGCTTGATGTGGCGATGTGGGAGCAGCGCGCCTGCTCATCGCCGCAGGTCCTCTATGTGGAAGCGAAGCCCCAGGGCGCCGTGTTCCTCAAGTTTCTCTCGGCTCTTGAGGAGGCCCTGGCCCGTATCTCGCGGGAGCTCCCCCAGGGAGAGCTCACCATGGACGAGGAGATAGAGCTGCTGAAATACCGCGAGCGGGCAGTCTTCGCGTCGCTTCTGGGCGAGGGAAGGGCAGCCTTTCCTGCCGGGGGAACGGAATATACCGTCATCGTAGAGCACGACCCGGCCTTCACGTGTTCCCCCCTGAACCGGTGCCTCATAGTCAAGCCATACAGCCGCTGGGAGGAGGTCCGCCGCGCGCTTCTGCCTGTGGGGAAGAGGCTTCAGACCGTGAGCTTCCTTGGCACGGGGGAAGAGCTTCAGCGCGTGGCTTATGACCTCTGCGCCCTGGGCGCCACGCGCGTCACGGGCCTTGGAAGGGCCCACATCGGGGAGAAGGGCGCTCCCCATGACGGCTCCTGGCAGCTTGCGCGCCTGGTGCGCTGGGCAGCCATCGAGTCTGAGGAGCTTGCGTCACTGGTGCCGGAAGAAGAAGGAAGCCATGACCGGGCTCTCGGGGAGCTCCTCCATTACGCGCAGGCCCATTCCCCTTACTACAGGGAGAAGCTGAAGGACCTGGCATGGCCTGCCGTTCCTTTCCTTGAGCGGAGCGACATCTATCTGAACTCTCCCCCCAAGGGCACGGGCCTTCTCACGGGCTCTCTCGAAGGGGCCTCGGTTTTCGCGAGCGGAGGCTCCACGGGGGCCCCGAAATTCTGCATTTACGGCCACGGCGAGTTTGATGAGGTCGCCGGGGTCCTGGCCGAGGTGTACCGCATTGCCGGAATCACCGCCCGGGACGTGGTGGCGAATCTCTTCATGGCGGGAAACCTCTGGACTTCCTTCCTGGCGGCCAACGGGGCTCTCGAGAAGATAGGATCGGTGACCCTCCCCATTGCAGGCAATGCCGACCTGGAGCTCATCATATCATATCTTGATCTCTTCAGGCCCACGGCCCTTATCGGCCTCCCCTCGGTGATTATCCAGCTCGCCGAGGCCCTGGAGAAGAGGTCCCGGCCTCTCGAGCTGAAAACCATTCTGTACGGCGGCGAGCATCTCTCTGACGAAGTAAAGGAGTATCTGCGCAAGGTCTTCAGCGCGGGGAATATCATGTCGGCGGGATATGCCTCCGTCGATGCCGGCCCCGTGGGCTACCAGTGCCCCCACTGCACCGGCTCGGTTCATCATCTCCTCACGGAGTACCAGGTCCTGGAGGTCATAGACCCCGAGACAGGCGGGACGGCGGCGCCTGGAGTGACGGGGGAGCTGGTGATCACCAACCTTAAAAGGCGCCTCATGCCGGTGATCCGCTACAGGACCGGCGATGCGGGCCGCCTCATCGAGGGGCAGTGCCCCTGCGGAAGGAGTGACGGGCTCTTTGAGCTCATGGGGCGCTGTGATGATGTGGTGCGCGTGGGCACCGTGAGCATCTATCCCGATGAGATTGAGCACCACCTTGCGGCCTTCCCCGCGGTGAGCCACCTCTTCCAGATAGTGGCGAAGAGCGCCGCGAGGAAAGACCACCTTGTCATAAGGGTGGAATCCCGCCTTGATGAGGCAAAAGACCAGCGCTACCTGGCGGGCACCATACGGCGCGCCATCCTGGAAGGCCATGGCGAGCTTGCCGAGGCCCTCAGGGAAAAGTGGCTCGGCTCCCTCTCCGTCGAGATCGTGCCGAAGGGGAGCTTGCCGCGCGTGGCCAGGACAGGAAAGATAAAGAAGGTCCTTGACCTGAGGAGGCATGACAATGTTTGAGGCCTTCGGCGAGCGGGCCGGAAAGGTGATAAAGGATGCCGAGGAGGAGGCCAGGGCCATGGGGCACAAGCTCGTGGGCACTGAGCACCTGCTCCTTGCGATTATTGCCGAAGATGACTGCTTTCCCTCGAAGGTATTGAAGAAGTACGGCTACACTGCAGATGCCGTGAGGCAGGAGATACTTTCGCTTGCCGGATGGGGCGATAAGCTTGATTTCGGCGGGGGCCTCATCTTTGATCCCAGCACAAAGCGCGCCCTTGAGCAGGCCCTCGAGGAGATGGCCTCCTCGGGCGGCGAGTCCATCCTGGTGGAGCATCTTTTCATGGGAATCACCTTCAGGACCGAGACGGTGGCTTCCGTCATCATCCAGAAGCGGGGGCATCTCGCGCGGTGCCGCGATGAGGTCCAGCGCTTTGTTGCCGAGGCATGCAGGGAGGCTCATGCAGGCATTCTTGACGGAGAAGGCCGGAGGACCGGCAGGGAGAGAGTCCCGGCGTCCCGGGATTTTCTCAGGCCCATCGAGGACCGCGTGCTTTTCCTCGAGGAGCGCATGAATGCTCTGTCGCAGGCGCTCCAGAGCACCCGGTACCGCACCGGCATAGGTTTTGACAGCCATCGCTTCAGTCCCGGGAGGCCCCTTGTGCTGGGAGGAGTCACTATCCCTTATTCCCTCGGGCTTTTGGGGCATTCAGACGCTGATGTGCTCGTGCACGCCATAATTGACGCTCTTCTGGGGGCCATGGCCTCGGGCGACATAGGAAGCCGCTTCCCGGACACCGATGAGCGCTACCGCGATGCAGAGAGCCTCAGGCTTCTGGAGAGCACGGGGGAGATGGCCTCGAAAGAAGGATTTTCCATAGTCCACCTTGACAGTATCGTCATCACCGAGAAGCCTCGTCTTGCTCCTCACAGGGCTTCCATGGCCGGGAACATCGCGAGGGCACTCTCCGTGCCCCCTGAGGCCGTCTCGGTGAAAGCCAAGACCGCCGAGGGGATGGGCTTCGTGGGGGAAGGGCAGGGCATCGCCGCCTTTGCCTCGGTGCTTGTCACTTTCGCAGGCTCACGGTAAGCCGGAGGCATATGCCTAATGGACGAGGAGTGACGAGGGCTTGAAGGGAAGAGGGTATTCCTTGATGAGGCGCAGCGTGGCGCTGTCGAAGAGCAGGAGGCTTTCGGGGGCCACAGTGGCGACGTAGAGCACCTTCCCCCCCTCATATACGGCGAGGGCTCTCGGGACCCCCCGCGTCACTGTTTTCTTGACCACCGAGAAACTGGCGCAGTCCAGCACGAAGATCGCCCCGTCGGATTCACAGGCCACGTAGGCATAATCAGGCCCCTCCTTGCCGCGGGCGGCCGCTCCATGCTTCTGCCCCTTCCCCAGCATAAGCTCCTTTGCGAGGCTTTTTGCCCCGATCTGGTAAAAGGCCGTCTTCCCGCTGGAAAGGACAAGAAGGAAGGTGCCGTCCCTGGTGGCGACTATTTCATCGGCAGACTCTTCCAGCGAAAAAGATGCCGTGATGCTCTTTTTGACGCTGTCGATTACGGCGATCTCCCTGCTTTCAATGCCTGCGGCAAAAATTGCTGAGCCGTCGGGGCTGGCGGCAAGCGCCCGGCAGGTGACGCCGCTCGTGATGAGGCAGTCGGTCTTGAGAGTGTCGCTGTCCCACGCGGTGATGTCAGGCGAGTTCGTGCCGGTGATATAAAGGAAGGGCCCCTGAGGCGCCACAATAAGGTTCGAGGGCTCGTCCTCGAGGGGAAAGGAGCCGAGGGAGCTCCCGCTCTTTGCATCGGCAACAAGGATGCTCTTCTCCTTCCTTGCGATGAAGAGCCTCTCGCCGTTCTCGGCAATGCCAATGGCCTTTGCCGTGCCGAGAAAGGTTACCCAGGCCTGCTCTTTCCCTGTTTTGAGGTCAAATATGAGGATCTGGTTCTTCTCTTCCGGGAGGACATAGGCCATGTCGGCGCCCGGCGGCTTCTGCCCTTTGATGAAGCTCTTGATGAGAAAAGGCGCTGCAAGCACTGCCAGCACCGCGCACGCGATTATGGCGCCTCTCACGAACCACTTGACGAAGCGGCTCGTTTCCTTCTGGAGCGTCCCCTCTTTCGGTGTCACTTCGGGTACCTGCTCCGGGGGGGGCGGCGGGGGGTTAATGACCTCCCGGAGCTTGCGCGAGAAGGTCTCCATGTCAATAAACCTCGAGGCGGGCTCCTTTGCGAGGGCTTTTTCCAGGACCTCGTCAAAGCCCGCCGGCATGTCCTTGATGACCTCGCGGGGCCGGGCATTGGCTTTGCTCCTGATGTCAAACTTCTGCTTTGTCGTCATGTAGTAGAGGAGGGCTCCAAGGGCATAGACCGCCGACTGTATGGAGAAGGCCTTCCCCTCGGAGATTTCAGGGGCGCAGAAGGCGTAGGGATCGGTCGAGGAAAAATAGTGATCCAGAAAGATATGGAGGCCGAAGCCCATCAGGCTCATGTTGGCCTGCTCATCAATGAGGATATGGGGCGCATCGAGGTGGGAAAAGGGGAGAGGAGAGGGCCTGTCATAAAGATAGGCGAGGGCGTCGATTATCTTGAGGCCCCGCTCGATGGCCTCTGGAACGGTAAAAGGGTTCACGGCCATGGTGAGGTACTGCTCAAGAGACAGCCCCCCCCCGTAGGTCATGACCAGGTAGGCATGGTCTTCATGGTAGAAGCCGTCAAGGACCGTGGGGAGCATGGGGTGCGAGAGGGCTTTGCGGAGATCGATGGCCTCGAGAAACTGCTCTTCCGTGAGGCTCCTCTTGGCGGGCGGGAGCTTTGCGAGGTGGAACTCGGTGATCTGGATCGTGCCTTTCGTCTCGGGATCCTCTGCGAGGTAGATATTATAAAATCTCCCCTCGTAGAGGACCTTCTTGATCTTGTAGCGCTCTCTTAAGAGCGATCCGGTCTTGAGAAGATTTTCCATTGCGCTAAATAGTTACACGGCGAGAATAAATTTCCCTCTTGGAATTTCCCGGCAGATGGAGGAGAATGGCCCCGGAAAGAGAATAGTTCCATTTTCCCTCACCATGCGGGCGAGGGATCCTGCAAGGGAAGGTGAACCCCATGACAGAAAAGCCTCCCATGCTTCTCCTCGTTGATGGCCATGGCCTCGCGTACAGGGCATTCTATGCCCTTCCGCCCCTTGAGACATCAAAGAGGGAGAAGGTGAACGCCCTTTACGGTTTTGCCACTATGCTCCTCAAGGTGCTTGACGAGGTGAAGCCTGATTTTGTGGCGGCATCCTTTGACAAGGCCCCGCCTTCCGAGCGCCTCAGGGAATACTGCGACTACAAGGCCCACCGCCAGAAAATGCCCGAGGATCTCGCGGGGCAGCTTGACGCCATCGAGAAGCTCGTGGACCTTTTCGGCATTCCCATAGTCTTTGAGCACGGCCACGAGGCCGATGACTGTATCGGCACGCTGGCGGTAAAAGCCGAGAAGGAAGGGCTCGAGGTGATGATAGTGAGCGCCGACAGGGACTTTCTTCAGCTCGTGTCGCCGGCCGTGAAGGTGCTCTCGCCCCACAGGGGGATATCAGAGTTCGTGGTCTTTGACGAGGAGAAAGTGAAGGCAAAATACGGGCTCACCCCTTCACAGATAGTCGATCTGAAAGCCATAGCCGGCGATTCTTCCGACAACCTGCCTGGTGTGGCAGGCATCGGCGACGTGACGGCCAGGAAGCTTCTCGCCGAGTTCGGCTCCCTTGAGGGGATTCTCTCCTCCCTGGAGAGAGTGCCGCCGCGATTCCGTGGCCTGCTTGAGAAGGACAGGGACCTGGCGCGCCGCGACAGAAAGCTTGCCGTGATCCGCACCGATCTCGATATCACCTTTGACAGGGAGCTTTTCCGGTTCGGGCCGCCTGCCGGGGAGTCCCTCAAGGCCTTCCTGGAGCATTTTGAATTCAAGAGCCTCCTCAAAAAGCTCTTTCCCGCCGAGATCCTGCCGCAGGCCGATGGAGCGGCCTCTCTTGAGTGCTGCGTCCTTGACGGTGAGGAGAGGCTTGAGAAGCTCCTGGAGGACCTGAAGGAGAGCGGCTGCCCGGTGCTTTTCGGCGCAGGGCCGGGGAGCGCCCTTTCCGGCCTTGCCATCGCTCCTTCCCGCGATGTCCTTTATTATCTGCCTCTTTCAGGGGCCGAAGAAGAGCTCCTCGCGGCGGTCATGGGCGCCCTGGCCTCCTGCCGGGAGATCGGGGGCTTTGCCATGAAAGGGATTCTGAGGCTCCTTCTGACAAAGGGGCTGCCCTTGCCGCGGAATATTTATGATGCCGCCATGGCCTCGTTTCTCCTTGAGCCCGGTGAAGGGGCCCAGAAGCTTCCCTCGGTCTACCGCCGTTTCGCCGGAAAGGTCCTCGAGGCACCTTTCGAGGCGCTCGGGGGGAAGGGCGAAGTCCCTGCGGCCGCAGTGAAAAGCTGCGCCCTTGCCGGGGCCTCTGCCATAGCGGAGCTCGTGCCCATCTTGAAGGAGCGCATTGCAGAGGAGTCCCTTGAGAAGGTCCTTTACGAGGTGGAGCTTCCTCTTATCGCCGTGCTTGCCGCCCTCGAGCACCGAGGGATATACTGCGACGCCGCCCTTCTCAGGGAGGCCTCCGGAGTGCTTGGGCGCCGCGCGGAGGCGCTCGAGGAGGAGATCCACGTGATGGCCGGCGAGAAATTCAATATCAGCTCACCAAAGAAGCTCGGCGAGATCCTCTTCGGGAAGCTCTCCATCCCGGGAAAAACCAGGACCACCCAGGGGTATTCGACGGCCCAGGACGTGCTCTCGGAGCTTGCGCCCCTTTATCCCATCGTGGACAAGATTCTTGAGTTCAGGGAAGTGAAGAAGCTTCAGAACACTTATGCGGATGCCCTCCCGGCAATGGTGAGCCCCCTCACGGGAAGGATTCATACCACCTTCAACGCGCGGGGAACGGCCACGGGAAGGCTTTCCAGCTCTGAGCCCAATCTCCAGAACATACCCGTGAGGACAGCCCTGGGCCACCTGATAAGGAAAGCCTTCAGGCCCGAGCTCGAGGGGCACCTGTTGGTGAGCGTCGATTACTCCCAGATAGAGCTCCGTGTCATGGCCCACCTCTCAGGCGACGAGCGCATGATCAAGGTCTTCCGTGAAGGCGGCGATATCCATGCCATGACTGCCTCGGAGCTTTTCGGCGCCGCCGCAGGCGATGTGGACCCGTCGCTGCGCCGGAAGGCAAAGGAGATAAACTTCGGCATCCTCTACGGCATGTCGGGCCATGGCCTGGCCCAGAGGATAGCCGTGAGCCGCAAAGAGGCAGGCGACTATATTTCACGCTACATGGAGCGCTTCCCGGCGGTAAGGCTCTTTATTGAGCGCACCATAAGGGAGGCCGAGGAGCGGGGGTATGTTGCCACCCTTTTCGGCCGGAAGCGGTGGATCCCCGATATCCGGAGCAGGAACATGCACGTGAAGAAGGCCGCCGAGCGTATCGCGATAAATACGCCCGTCCAGGGCTCGGCGGCTGATATCATCAAGCGGGCCATGATAGCTGTTGATGATGCCTTACAAGACCTCCCGGGCGCCATGGTGCTGCAGATCCATGACGAGCTTCTCTTCGAAGTGGAGGAAATCCGCCATATTGAGCTTGCCTCGGCGGTGAAGGCACTCATGGAAGGGATTGTAGCTCTTTCCGTGCCCATGGAGGTCCACGTGAAAAGAGGGAAAAACTGGTCGGAGCTTGAACCTTTTGAGGCTCATGCAAGCCCGGCGAAAAAGGAGGTGGAGAGTACCCCGTAGCCTCTCAAGACCATTATCTGTCAGGCGCCTGCCACCGGCAGGCAGAGTATCACATACTACAGCGCGCCCCCCAGGGGGCTTGAAAGGAGTCTCTGGAATTATGGATAACGTTGAAAAGACCAATGAAGCGGCAGCCCCGGAGCAGGATGCTTCCGTTGCCACTCTTACCGAGGAGAAGCCAGTCTCCATGAGCGACTTTGAGTCGTACGAGCAGTCATTCAAGACCATCGCACCAGGCTATTACATGAAGGGGAAAGTGGTAAAGGTTGACCCCGACGGGGTTTATGTGGATGTGGGCTACAAGACCGAAGGGAAGATCCCCTCTCACGAGCTGGTGCAGGGCGATCCCACGGGAAACAGCGTAAGCCTCTCCCCCGGCGACGAAGTTGATGTCGTCGTGATCAAGGTGAGGGACCAGGAAGGCGAGCTCATCCTCTCCAAGAAGAGGGCCGACCTGGAGATCGCATGGAAAAAAGTAATCGATGCCCTTGACAAGGGTGAGGTGCTCACCGCCACCTGCATCGAGCAGGTAAAGGGCGGCCTTATCGTGGATATCGGCCTGCGCGGCTTCGTGCCGGCCTCCCATGTGGACATGCGCCCCATCCGCGACCTCTCCGATTTCGTAGGGGAGGCCCTGCGCCTCAAGGTGCTTGAAATAGACCGTTCGCGCAGAAAAGTGGTCCTCTCGAGAAAAAAGGTCCTCGAGGAGGAGCGCGATAATTCCCGTGAGGCTACTCTCAAGAGCCTCTATGAGGGAGAGATACGCACCGGGAAGGTGGCGCGTCTCACCGACTTCGGCGCCTTTGTGAACCTTGGCGGCGTTGACGGCCTCATCCATGTGTCCGAGCTTTCATGGCGCCGTGTGAAGCACCCCTCAGAGGTGGTAAGGGTTGGCGATACGGTGGAAGTTCTTGTGCTGAAGATAGATCCCAAGAAGGAGCGCATCTCCCTGTCCCTCCGCCAGGCCAAGGCCGATCCCTGGCTTGCCCTCGGTGAAAAGTTCAGAATAGGGGACAAGATAGAGGGCCCCGTGAGCAAGATCGCGAAAAATTATGTCTTCGTCGAGGTCCTTGAAGGCGTGGAAGGGCTTGTGCCCATTTCAGAGATCTCCGAGGAGAAGGTGTCAAGGCCTGACGAGATCCTGAAGGTAGGCCAGAAGATCGCCGCCAAGGTGCTTGACGTGAAGCCTTCAGAGCGGCGCATGATCCTCTCGATCAGGCAGGCCGAAGCCGATGCCTCGAAAGACGAGTATTCGGGCTATTCCCACAAGGGCACCTCATTCAACGTGGGAGAGATCCTGAAGAGCAAGATGGAAGCGAAGAATCTCCAGGATATCATCTCCCCCAAGAAGGATAAGACCCCCCTTACCCTCGAGCTGCCTCCTGCTGCAGCTCCCGCAGCCGAGGCGCCGCCCGCGCCCGCAGAAGACGTAAAGCCTGCGGTCACCCAGACCGTGGTCTCCGTGGCCAATGACCCGGAGCTTGACGCCATGCTGAGCGACGTGCCCGTAGACGGCACGGTGAACGGCACATCGGTCGATCAGATCATCAAGGACGCCATGACAGGAAAGCTCGAGGAAGAGGAGCCCAAGGCCTGACGTTCTTTCAAAGAAAACAGAGGAGGCACCCCGGGGTGCCTCTTTTTTTTCTCCGGCTCTTGAAAATTTTACAAAAGAGAAACATCCTGTTCATAACTCCACGCTATAATGTACAGTGGAGGGAAGTGTGTGCCGGGGATGATATATGCTTATCACCGCTCAGTTTCCCATGCCTTTTCGTCTCTTCCCCTGCCTGCCACGTCCCTTTACTCAACACAGAAACTCTTTTCCGTACCCGGGTGTATTGAGAAAATCTCATTTATTTCAGGAAAGGGAGGGAATGGCGTGCCGCCCCCATGCGATGCCTTCGAAGCCGTTGAAAAAAAGAACCTGAAAGCCCTGGAGCGCTGTATCAGCAGTGGCGCAAGCGTTGACGCCGTGAACATGCGGGGATCGACCCTTCTTCATTGCGCGGCCTTCGGGGGTGCTCTCCCCGTCTCGCGCTTTCTCCTCCTGAGGGGGGCTCATGGTGACGCCGCCGACAGGGAAGGCATGACGCCCCTTCACTGGGCCTCCCTCAAGGGCCACTATGAGCTGGCGGTTCTCCTTCTGGAGGAGGGAGCCTCGGTGAAGGCCTCTGACAGGAAAGGCCTTACGGCCCTCCATTTCGCCGCCCTGGGAAGCCATGGGCGCCTTGTGACGCTCATGGCCGACCACTATGGGCGCTTTGCGGCTTCCGAAGAAGAGTACAGAACATTTCTCTCCATGAAGGACCTCAGAGGGAGAACTCCCCTCCACCTTGGGGCGGCCTTCGGCGCCCCCGGGGCAGTGGAGGCCCTTCTGAAGCTCGCTGTCGATGTGAACGCGCAGGATAACGATTACGGCGCGACTCCCCTTCACTACGCCGCCGCCCGCGGGAATACCGAATTGATTGAGCGCCTTATTCTCGCCGGCGCCGATCTCTCGGTGAAGGACAGCCACGGCAGGAAAGCCCTTCACTGGGCGCTCATGGCAGGTCATGAGAGGGTGGTGAGATTATTCCACTTAAGGGGAGAATCTGAGAGCGGGGTGGACAGGGCCCTCATGGAGATTGCGGGCCGCCGGGGCACCAGGGCGGTTCTTGTCAATGAATACAGGGACAGCAATCCCAGGGAATTGATGACCGCCGAAGCCATAAGTGCGATGCTGAACTGCGTCCCCTTTGATTTTTTCATGGAATCGGTCCGTTATATGCCCCCCGCCTGCGGAGTGAGGGCCATTCTTCTTGCCATCGCCCCCCCTTCGCTTCCCTGTGAGCACGGCGGTGAATATGCGGGGAAGTTTCTCTCCCTTGCCGGATACGGGGAAGTTCCGCAGGGAGAGGCACCTGAGCACCTCAAGAGCCTGTTCCTTTCAAATCCTTGCCGGTGCGCCGAGATCATGGGCTCACTCATCGCGAGCCTCAAGAATTTCAGGGAAACCCTGTGGCGGAACGCTTTTGCCGCCCTCGCGGGCCTGGTGATGAGGAAATGGGTGGCCGTCGCCCATAAACTGGTGGGGAAAGCTCCGCTCCCCGGCAGCAATGACCGCTCCTTTCACGATGGGAGTGTCACTGTAGCACCGGGGACCGTCCCTGCGGGATGCACCGACATGAGCCGCCAGAACCCATGGGAAAAGCTTTTTGATGTGGACATGCTCACCGTGGAGGTGGGCCGGGAGCTCATCCACCTCCTGGACCCGAACCAGGGAGCGAAGCTCCTTGAGCGCGTCAAGGCCATCAGGAAGCACCTGGGCCTCGAATTAGGCATCGTCCTTCCCGGCGTGCGCTTCAGGGACAACTTCCAGCTCGATCCGGGAGGCTACGTGATAAAAGTGAGGGAGCGCACCGTGGCCTGCGGGCGCACGGAGCCCCGCAGGCTTCTCGCCGTGGGCCCCCGTGACAAGCTCTCCCTTCTCGGCTGCCTCCACGTGGAGGACCCCGTCTTCGGGCTCCCCGGCATCTGGGTGGACGCCGGGCGGCGCAACGAGTGCGAGAAGCTTGGCCTCATGCTCTTCGATGACCTCTGCGTCGTCGCCGCCCACCTCACCGAAGTGGCCTCTGTCCGCGCCGCTGAGCTGCTCACGCTCGAAGACGTGGCGGGAATGCTCGAGATCGTCAGGAAGAAGCACAAGGTCCTCGTTGAGGAGGCGATGAAGAGGATATCGCCGCGGGGCCTCCATCTCCTCCTCCAGAGGCTCCTCGAGGAGAGGATGTCGATCCGTGACCTGAAGCCGGTTCTGGAGACCATCGTGGACGTGGGCTCAACGGATCACGAGCTGGTGGTCCTGGAGTACCGCAGGGCGAATCGGCACTCCATCCTTGGGCGTTTTGCCAACAGCCGTGACGAGATCGCCGTGATAGAGCTCGCTCCGGAGCTTGAGGAGGCCCTCAGGAAGAGTCCCGTGAAAGGGGCCCTCATAGTGAGGGAGCTCGGCAATGCCATAGACCACTGCCACGGCCTCGGGCTTCACCCCTTGCTCCTTGTGAGCGACGATCTCAGGGGGGGCCTTTTCCATGCCCTCAGGGAGAGGGTGAAAAAAGTCGCCCTCATCTCGCGGAGTGAGTGCGTCGCCCCCTTTACCCCCGTCACCCTCTACCTTCTCCGGGGGACCGACGAGATAACGGGGGCCGTAGTTGAGGCCGGTATGTCGCAGTATTACCTTGGCCGGGACGAAGAAGCCTCTGCCCGGGAAGCCCCCACGGTATCGCAGATGCTCCGGCCGCCCCTGGAGCGCCTTGCCATCGTGCTTCTGTCGCTGCCGCCCAACCTGGCGAGCCAGGTTCTCGGTGCCTGCTCGGCTCCCCTGACGGAAAAAATAAGCTCCGCCATTGCGCGATTTTCACGGATCCACGACGAGGAGCGCTTCGACTGCATCATGGAGTTTCTTGGCGAATTCGGCGTGAAGCACTGCGTGAGGGAGGAGTGCCTCATGGTCCTCGACCGGATAGTGGGCCCCGATCCCGCAGCCTGCGGCCGCATCATTGAAACTCTTGCCGGGGAGAAAAAGGAGTGACCACGCCTTGTGGGGAACGATAGAGGGAAAGAAAGGAGCTTCCCTCTATGATACTCGGCATTACCGGAGGTATTGCAAGCGGCAAGAGCCTCGTGGCATCATGGCTTGAGGAATGGGGCGCGCCCGTCGTCGATGCCGACAAGGTATACCGGGACCTCATAGAGCCCGGAAGGCCCCTCTGCGAGAAAATCATAGCAGAGTGGGGCACGGGCATCCTGGACGGGGAGGGCCGCATTGACAGGTCAGCCCTGGGAAGGCAGGTCTTTTCTGATCCCGCGATGCGGGAGCGCCTCGACGGTATCACCCATCCCGCCATCATCGGGGAGCTCAAGGAGCGCCTCTCCTTCATCAAGAGCGAGGTGGTCGTGCTGATGGCGCCCCTTCTGATAGAGGCAGGCCAGCGCTCCCTCGTGGACAGGCTCTGGCTCGTGGCCCTCTCTGAGGAGGAGCAGGTGCGCCGCCTTGTTGCCCGCGACGGCCTCGGCGCCGAAGAAGCTCTCCGGCGCGTGAAATGCCAGCTCTCCCTTGAAGAAAAAAAGCTCCATGCCGACGCAGTCATTGATAACGGCGGCACTCCTGACACGACCCGCCGCATGGTGAGAAAGCTCTGGGACGAGATGAAGGAGCGCCTTGCCCTGACGCTCCGTGATGACCATTACTGCTTTGCCTGCGGCGCCGATAACCCTGTGAGCCTGCGCCTCTCTTTCTCCCACGATGAGAAGGGGCTCTCCGGGACCTTCACCACGAGGAGGGAGCACCAGGGGTACAAGGGGCTCCTCCATGGGGGCATTATCACCACCATGCTCGACGAGGCCATGGCGCGTTATCTTATCGATAAGGGGCACCGCGTCGTCACGGTAAAGATGGAGCTTCGCTTCAGGAGACCCGCCCTCACGGGGGACACGCTCACCGTAAAGGCAGCCTACGAGGGGCTGGAGGGAAAATATCACCTGATGAGCGCCAAGGTGCTCTCGTCAGCGGGCAGCCTGCTGGTGCAGGCCAGGGGGACCTTTGCCGAGCGGGAGGCGTCATGAGCGAAAAGGTTATCACCATCAACAGGAAAGCATACCACGAGTATTTTATCGACGAGAAGCTGGAGGCGGGCATCGTGCTCACCGGCACCGAGGTAAAATCGCTGCGCCGCGGGAAGGCGAGCCTTACCGAGTCCTATGCCATAGTGAGGAGCGGCGAGTGCTGGCTCGTGTCGGCCCACATTTCCCCCTATGAGGAGGGGAATATCTATAACCATGAGCCCCTGCGCACCAGGAAGCTCCTTCTCCACCGCGACGAGATAAAGCGCCTCCATGCCAAGGTTGCCGAGAAGGGCTTCACCCTTGTGCCCATAAGGATGTATTTCAAGAGAGGGAAAGCCAAGGTGGAGCTGGGCATCGCGAGGGGAAAGAAGCTCTATGACAAGCGGGAGGCGCTGGTGAAAAAAGAGGCGCGCCGCGAGATGGACCGGGCAGTTAAGAATCCTCGTCAAACATCACGACGGGGCGGCTCACCTTCTTTGAGATAAGGCCCGAGATGGCATTGTCGATAAAGGTGGTGAGGAACTCCTTGGACTCGGCATCCATCTCGACGAAATCAAGGGAGATCACGAAGCTCTGCCCCAGGTCGCCCTCCTCTTTCTGCGAGTGCACCATCGCCGTGACCTCAAGGGCCTTGGAGTGGGGATCCAGGTATATCTTGAAGTTGATTTTCTCTGTTTCCGGGAGGCGCTCCTCATGGACGATCCGCATCCCCATAAGGCTTATCTCAATGGTGAGCACATAAAAAGGCTCGGGGTTCACCGTGCCGTACTGGATGCGCATGGGGATAATCTTGTTGAGGCGGTAGACCTTGCTCTTCTCGCGCGACGTGTAATAGTCGATGAAGTTTGTCAGGATTGTCCTGTTGTGCTCGTCCATTTCGAGGAAGCGGATACCCTGGGCCATCATGCCGCCGCCGATATCCTTCACCCAGCTGATCTCGGCCGTGAAGTGGAAAGGCTCCTGGAACATCAAGGTGCCTTTGAAGGGGACGTTCCGCTCAAAGGGGAAGTCTGAGGTGATCTTGAAGCCGCCTTCGCTCACATCGGCCACGTAGAGCTTCATCTTGTGGAGCTCGCCCTTGAGATCCACCTCGGCGGAGAACACCTTATTGACGCGGATATCCCTGCGCTGGAACGCTCTGCGGTCGTCGTAA
This sequence comes from Candidatus Eremiobacterota bacterium, assembly GCA_031082125.1. NCBI lineage: Bacteria > Bacillati > Vulcanimicrobiota > Vulcanimicrobiota bacterium. The sequence continues at coordinate 56,354 of JAVHLM010000006.1, read as the reverse complement.
TTCATCGCGCTCTCGCTCTGAGGCGAGACAAACATATCGTTCATGAGTCCCCGCCCTGCTGTCAGAATCGCTCCCAGAGCTTTGCCGCAAGCTCTCTTGACCTTGCGGCAATGAGCTCTTCATCGATATGGAGGAGCTTTCTCCCCTCCATCACTATCTTTCCATTGATAATCGTCGTGTGAACGGAACCGGAGCTTATTCCAAAAAGGATATGGCCGAAGATATTCGCTGCGGTGAGGGGCGTGGGTGGCTGGTAGTCTACGAGAATGATGTCGGCAAAAGCTCCCTTCTCAATAACGCCGAGAGGACGCGGGAAATACCTGGAAAGAATGGCCTGATTATTCTGGAAGCTCATTTTCACCGGCTCTTCCCAGGCGACCCGGGGGTCGCCCTTGATGATTTTGTGGAGCAGATTGGCGACCTTGAATGCCTCGAACATGTCGCATGTATAGCCGTCGGTGCCCATCCCCATAAGGATGCCCTTTTTCAGCATTTCCAGGACGGGTGCGCAGCCCACGGCGTTCCCCATGTTGGACTGGGGGTTGTGGACCGATGCCGTGTCCGTCTCTTTGAGGAGGTCCATTTCATGCTCATTGATATGGACACAGTGAATGCAGAGGCTCTTCGGGCCCAGGATACCGTGCTTTTTAAAGCGCTCCACGACGCGGAGCCCATGGTGCTTCACATTGTAATCGACGTCAGCCTTGTCCTCTGCCGTGTGGACATGGAAGCCGCATCCGAGGGGCGCCTCGGCCTCGCGGGCTTTCTTGAGGGTCTCGTCGGAAACGGTAAAGGCGGCATGGATGCCGAACATGCCCGTGACCATGGGATTGCCGGCAGAGGCGCATTTCTTGACAAAGCGCACGTTTTCGGCAATGCCCCTGTCGCGGATTTCCATACCGTCCCTGTCCGAGAGCTCATAGCAGAGGGACCCGCGGATGCCCGTCTCGCGGAGGGCTTTTTCAAGCTCGTCCAGTGAGCCGTCTATGGCATGGGGGCTCGCATGATGGTCTATAATGGTGGTGGTGCCCTTTTTTATGCAGTCTATGAGGGGCACAAGGGCGCTGTAGTATATGTCCTCGATGGTGAGGGTCTTGTCCAGGCGCCACCAGAGGCGCTCGAGTATTTCCACAAAGGTGGAGGGCGAGGCATCCTTGAGGGCCATTCCCCTCGCGAAGGTGCTGTAAAGGTGCATGTGGGTGTTGGTCATGCCGGGCATGATAAGCCTGCCGCCGGCGTCAATGAACCGTGCTCCCGGGTGGCGGGCCTTGAGGTCCGCCATGGGACCGCATTCCTCGATGATGGTTCCCTTGATGAGCACCGCCCCGTTTTCAATGAGTTCCTGGGGGGATTTCATGGTGACAACGGTGCCGTTGCCGACAAGCAGATCTTCCATGGCCACCTCCGATTAGACAGAAAATACCCCCTATGCTATTCTCTCCCCCAAGGCCTCTTCCCTTCTCGAAACGGGAGGAAACAAAAAAGCCCCTTCCGGGGCTTTTCTTTCGCGCCATATACCGCGGTGGCCTCAAGCCACGAGATCATAGTCCACGTTGTCGATGTTTGAGGGGATCTCCTCGAAAATCCGCATTGCCTTTGAGGCCTGGGTGATGTTGTACTTGTTGTAGCGGCTGTACTGCACGCTGTTCTTGCCGAGGCTGTCGGTGCTGCTCGACTTGGTCTTCTTTGTCTGGGTATCCTGGTCGCCGAGGGCCTGGAGGATCTCGCGGAGGTTCCTTCTCGTGTAGAGGGGATCGTTCTGCTTGACAAACTGCTTGTATTCTACATCGACCCACTTGCGGAGGTTCTCCGCGAAGATCTTGCGCTGCACGTCGGGACGCATCTTTGCCTGGTTGTTGGCAGACTGCTGCTGCAGCTGCTGCTCCTGCATTTTCTGGAAGCTGTGCTGGATCTGTGAAGAAGTGTCGAGGAAGAGCCTGCCTTTGGGCTGCGTCCCTGACTGCTGGTTGAGCTGCGAGTCCTGCACCTGCTCATTCTCGGTGCCTTTGGCCTGCTGCTCGGTCTTGTAATCCTCGGCAACGTAGCGGCGCGCCACTGAGCGCGACTGCTGCCGCGAGACGCTCTCCATCTGGTTGCCCTGGGAATTGACGTTTGCCTTGTCCTTGGTGAGTTCCTGAGAGTCATCGGGCTTGTCTGTCTCGGTAATCTGCTTCCCCTCGTCCAGATCCTTGTTTACCTGCTTGGTCTGGCCTGTCTGCTGGGGGATGCCTACCATCGAGGACATCATGGCCATGTTATTGTGTGTGTTTACGTTCATGCTATCCTCCTCCTTCCATTACTATTATCATTCTCCGCAGCGATATTGTAAAGTGATTCCTTGTAAAATAATTGTTAATAATATGTTACGGTATTGTAACAATTCATCGGGCCGGGGTGGGCTCCCTTCCCCCCTTATTCTGTGATCACTTTCATTATCGCCTCCCTCTCGGGGTCCTCCGGTTTGAGCCTGAGGTACTGCCTGAAGCACTCTTTCGCCTTTTCCCTGTCGTTCTGCTTGTTGAGGCAGAGAAGGCCCAGGTTTTTATAGGGGGGCTCATAGAGGGGCGCCATCTGGATGGCCTTTTCATAGAACTCCCGGGCCTTGGCATAGTCCTGTGCCTGCTCGTAGAGGAAGGCAATGTGGAAATAAGGGCAGCCGTAAGCCTGCAGGACCTGGCGCTCAAAGGAGTGCTCAGGATACGCCGGCCCCTTGAGGTTCTGCTGGAATCTTTCCATGAGCGCCTCGTTTTCCCTGATAAGGGCGTCCATGGCAGGCGGCTCTTCCCGGGGGGCCATGGTGATGGAGAGGCCCGAGGGGAGCTCGCGGTATTCCTTCTCGTAGCTCTGTTCCTTGACGCCGTAAAAGTACAGGGGAAACCTGTCTTTGTTTTCCCTTATGAGGTCGATGTTTTTTACTTTTACGCCTTCGTAGCGCTCGCCCGGGATGATGACTTCAGGGTGCCGCTCCTTCATCTGGGCGCAGTACCAGGCATAAGTCATCTTTTCCTGGTGGAAGACCTTCACGTCTCCCCTGGCGCCCTCGACGAGCTGCACATAGTCGGTGGCCATGTCGGCCACGTCGCCCTTACAGAAGAGGACGCCCCCCTCTTTTACTCCTGCGAGCAGGTCTCTGCCGAAGTGGAGGGTCACGAGATTCTTCCTGAAGTCAGCTTCGCCCCTATTGAGGGCAAAAAGGGGCACCACCGTGATGATGACGAGGACCGGCGCTGCCCATGGCGCTCCCCCGGGGCGGGAATTCACCCGGGCCAGGGCATGGCAGGCCCCGAAGCCGATAAAGAGGGCAAAAACCACCTCGCTCATCATGTAAAAGCGCTCGAGGACTCCCCTTAAAATAGCACTGCTGAGCGGCATATTTGCCACGAGCACGAAGAAGAAACCGGTAAAGAAGAAGGCACAGAGCAGGAAGATGAAAAGGTCCCTTTCCTTCCTGAGAGCCCAGAGGCCCAGGCACCCGAGAAGAAATCCCGCGAAGGCGAAATCCCGGGCCAGGGACTTCACATACACGGGGATCTGCATGATCCGCGGCGTGGGGCGGTAGTCCTTGGACTCCTTCGGAAGGAGCGAGAGAGTGCCGTAATCCTTGCGCAGCAGCAGGTTCATGAAGCCCGAGAGCGTCACGGGATCGTCCCAGTTGATGACAGGCCGCCCTCTGGCGGCGAGGGGAAGGTAGGCATAGGGGACGAAAGCCACGGCAAAAAGGGCGACGGCGATGACGAGCTTCCGCGCCGTGAGGCCCGCGCCTCGCCAGATGGACGCTATGTAATAAATGACCGCGGGCGCCATGAGCACCATGGTGTGGTGGTTGGTGAAAGAGAGGCCATAGAGGAAAGCCGCTCCATAGAAAAGAGCATAGGGGCTCCTCCCCTCACTTTCACCGCTTTTCTTCGGCGGCGCTCCCCTTGGGGGCTTCCCTTTTTTAGGCCAGGTGCTCACCTCTTTTCGGAAGAGCACAAGTATGAGGATAAGCAGGGCCGAGAAGAAGTTGTTGAGGGGGAAGACCTCGGCCACCTCGGCATAGTGCCAGTATATCCGGGAGAATGAAAGGGCGAGAGCCCCCGTAAGGGAGGCGGGGAGGTTCCCGGTGAGGGCAATGAGTGTCAGAAAGACGGCCACGGAGGCGAGGGCCTGGAAAAAGGCCGACATGAGATTGACGCGCCAGGCCACCTGGTGGAGGGGGATGAAGGTGAAGAGCTTCCCCAGCATGGTGAAGAGAGGGTAGCCGGGCGGGTGGGCCACGCCGAGGGTGTATGCCGCCGTGGCAAGCTCGGCGCTGTCGCCGGCGGCTACCGTGGGGCAGAGAAAGAAGGCATAGAGGGAAAACAGCACGAGAAAGAGCCCCAGGGCCCAGATGATCGCTCTTTTTGGGAACATGACAGCCCGCTATTCGCCGGCCGCTGCCGAGGGAGGGGCGGAAACGGCCGAAGCGACGGCGGCGCCGCGGTGCTCCGTCTTGTCCCACTGCACGGTGTGCATGTTCTTGATGCAGTTAAGGAATCCCACCGGCACGGCAAGCATCCAGAAGAAGTTGTAGCCCCAGTAGATGGGCACCCTGATGAGCATGGAAAGGTTCGGGCGGTCCACAAACTTGAGCATGCCCCCTCCCATCACTATGGCGAATACCCAGGGGAGCGAGTTGATGAGGGGATCGGGGAGCGTCGTCGTAAAGATCCACCCGCAGAGATACACAAGGGCTGTCTCGAGGTAGCACATCCAGACAAGAAGGGGCGCTACTATGCGGAAAAGCCCGATAAGGCTGTCACATTTCTTGATAAAAGATATCTTTTTGCTCGCAAAGACGGGAAACATATAGTCGTAGAGGCATTTGAGCATCCCCTCGGCCCACCTGATGCGCTGGCGAAGGAAGGGCCGGGGATGGCTTATCCCTTCCTGCCACACCACGGCATCGCGGCAGTAGCGCACCATCTTCCCCTCGAGGAGGAACTTCATCGTGAGGTCCATGTCGTCGGTGGCGGACTTCTCGTTCCATCCCCCGGCATCCTCAAGGGCCGAGCGCTTCGTCACCTGCCCGTTCCCCGCGAGGATCATGACGCCGCCGAAAATATCCTTGGAAATCTGGAACATGTGGGCATAGGTGGCGAACTCGTCTTCCTGGAGCAGCGTGAGGATGTTCTCCGAGGCGTTGGTGATCCGGACCCTCCCCTGGACGCCCGCCACGTGGGGCTCAAAGAGGTAGGGCACAGTTTTCTTCAGAAAATCGGGCTCCACGCGGGAGTCGGCGTCAAAGATGGCGATGACCTCGCCTTTCGAGTGGGACAGGCCGAAGTTCAGCACCGCCGATTTTCCCGGCGCGCCGCCGTCGCGCCTGAGGGGCATGAGCATGGGGAATTCGTTTCTCAGCCTTTCCAGGATGAGCGATGTCCCGTCCCGCGACGAGTCATCGACGACGATAATCTCGAAATGAGGCCTGTTCCCCTTGCGGTAGTTGAGGCCTGCCAGGGACCGCACCGTCGCCTCGATGACCTGCTCCTCGTTCTTGGCCGGCACGATGATGGAGACAAAGGGCCGGTAGAAATCGTTCCGAAGGGGCTCATAATGGCGGAGGAACAGGCAGAAAGCCATGGTGAGCATGCCGTAGTAAGTGAGAAAGACCAGCGTCGCCTGGAAGCAGGTGAGCTTCCTGGTGACAAGGGTATAGGAGATGAGGGCCACGATGAACAGGGTGACCGTGAGAATCCCGAGGGTCCAGTTCTTAAGCTGCCGGGCTTCCCGCTCCTTTTCCTTCATGTGCCTGATCCTGCCTTTCCTCATGCCTTCATCTATAATATACTCATTGCCGGTGAGAGATGTAAAGACCTGGCGGAGGCTTTTTTGGGAATAAAAAGCCAAGAGTTACTTGGACATGGAAGAGAAATTTCCTGCCCCTGGAAAAATTTTTCTCTCCTGCCCCCCCCTTCCGGCACCCCGTCCCCCTGACACTCCAAATCGCCGAACACCTTATGATACCTATTCCTTAGTCGCCTTGCTGAATACTATATTCCCCTAAAAAAGCGCTTTCAGCCGCTCCCACAAAAAATTTACATTTTTTCCCCCTCTGGTAACAATCTTTTTACGGCGCGGCAACGACTTTTCCCGTCTCTGCTGCTAGAATAGAGCTGTGGGGATAGGTCACCAGGCTTCCCTGAGCCGCCTCAGGGCAAGGGGAAGCCTGTTTACATAGATCTTCCCTTCTGTTATATTTTGTGTTATAATAATGTTATTACGGAGTACCATGTGCGGTACATAGAAAAATTTTTGAGACAAAGAAAGGACCTCGTCATCACCGTTGATTATCATGCCCTCTGCAGGGGGGAGGAGTGGCATGTGAGCTGCGAAGAGATTGAAGAGACGGTAAGACGCGGATGGATCAATCCTGAAAAGTGCAGGGAGTTTCCAGGCAGGCCTTATCGCAAGATTTTTCTCTCCTGTTATTTTGGAAAACACCAGAGGACGGTAGAGCTCGTGCTTCTCTACGATGAGGAATTTGCGCAGGGAGAGGTGAAAACGTTATGGGCGGTGAAGGGGAGAACAAGGCAAAGGAAGTAAGATGCATTGAATGCAGGATTCCCATGATGAGCGCCCTTATAGAGCACGAAGGAATCGCCTTTGAAGGCTGCCGCTGTCCGCAATGCGGCCATACGGTCCTCACCTTGGATCAGCTCAGGCAGCACAACCGGCTGAGGGACATGAGGCGCCTCCTGCCTGAAAAGAGGAAAATCGTAAAGATCGGGAATTCCCTCGGCATCACTCTGCCCGGCTTCCTCAAGGAATATGGACTGCAGGCAGGAAGAGAAGTGGAGCTTGAAGTCATTGATGCGGTTACCCTGCAGGTAAGGTTTTGCCCCTCTCCGGGCTCCCGGGAGTAATGTGCCCCCAAAAAGGGATCGCCGCCGCCCCTCGCGAAATTGATGAAGCTTTTTTGATGGCGGGACTCACCGGGGACGGCAATGAGAAAAAAAGTGCTTCTCTTCGCAATGACGGGATTCGGCAACAGCGCCCTTAAAGCCCTGGCCGAAAGCGCTTCATGCGAGGTGGCGGCCCTCTTTACCAGCAGGAGGGCTGAGAGCCCCTTCCCTTACTATGACTGTCCCCCTCTCCGGGAAGAAGCCTCCCGGCGGGCAATCCCTGTCTATGAAGGCGTGGACCTCAGAAGCGAAAAAGGCCTGGGCCTTGCGTCTTCCTTTTCGCCCCACCTCATCATCGTGGCATCATATAACAGGATAGTGCCCAGAGAGGTGATACAGATTCCCTCCCGGGGCGTGGTGAACATCCACCCGTCGCTTCTTCCCCGCTACCGCGGCGCCACGCCAACCTTCTGGGCCCTGGCTCGCGGCGAGGAGCACACAGGGGTGACGGCCCATTTTATTGAAGATGAGCATGTGGACCGCGGGAGAATAATCCTCCAGAGATCCCTGGCCATTCTCCCCGGTGATACTGAAGGAAGCCTCAGGGAAAGGCTTGCCTCCCTCTCTGAGGAAGTGGTGAAGGGAGTCCTCGAGGCGGTGTTCACCAGAAAAAGAGAGGAGTTTCCGCTCCAGGACGAGGCGCAGGCCACGTCATTTCCCAAGAGGACGGAACAGGACGGCGAGCTTTGCCTGGAATGGCCTTTCAGGGACATCCGGAACCGCATCAGGGCTTCCACTCCCTATCCCGGCCCTTACGTGGTCCTGGAAGGAAAAAAATATCATGTGAAAGGGGCGGCCCTCCTGTCGGGCGAAGAGGTGCTCCCTGAAGGCGGGGAGTGCTTCGTGGCCCCCGGGAGGGACGGCAGGATCCTTTTCACCCCCGGGGAACCTCTGGATCAAAGAGAGAAGACGGCAAAGGAACAAAAAGATGGCTGAGAAAGAGCTCTTTGAAGAGCAGGCGGCCCAGGGGAGGCTTGACGACGCAGGGGAGTTCCCCTCCGTGGTGCTCCTTGACACGACAAGCCACTGCAACCTCCGCTGCTCCATGTGCGTCCACCGCACCATGAAAAGGAAGCGCGGCGTCATGGCCTGGGATCTCTTCACGAAGCTTATTGACGAGATCGCCCTGGAGGACCCCACGGTGAGGGTCTGGATGGTCTTTTTCGGCGAGGCCCTCATCCTGCGGCGCCGGAAGCCCTCGATATTCGATATGCTCGCCTATGCGAAGCGGAAGGGCCTCACCGACGTGGTCCTGAACTCCAACCTGAACATCCTCGAGGGCGACGACCCTTACCGCCTTATTGAATCAGGGCTTGACGCCATCTACGTGGGCATCGATGCCGCAACGGCGGAGACCTACGGGAAGCTTCGCGTGGGGGGAGACTTCAACCGAGCCGTGAGAAACGTGGAGCGCCTCATTGAGGCAAAGAGGGAGCGGGCAAGCGAAAAACCCGGGGTCTTTGTGCAGTTCGTGGAGATGGATTCAAACTGCCATGAAAAAGATGATTTCATAAGCTACTGGACTGCAAGGGGAGCCCAGGTGAAGATAAGGCCCAAGGTGAGCTGGGGCGGCTTGATTGAGGCTTCCAACCTGGTGATGGGCCCCGAGGAGCGCTGGCCCTGCTACTGGGCAATGCGCACCATGTCCGTCACCGACGCGGGAAAAGTGGTGACCTGCGCCGTCGATCTTGACGCCGCCTTTATCGCCGGCGACGTCACCCTCTCGAGCATGAAGCAGATATGGAACACCACGCTGAAGGACCTGCGTGAAAAGCATGAAGCCGGGCTTTTTTCCGAGCTTCCCGGCATCTGCCGGAACTGCCGCGACTGGCAGTCCGCCCGGGCCGACTACTACCGCCAGGGCACCGGCGCGGCTCTTTCCCCGGCACAGTGAAAGGAGCGCGATCATGGATATGGAGAGAGAGAATAATGAGATAGAGCATACCCAGGAGGAGTACGGCATAAGGCTCGAGGCCATGGACTTTCCCATGATGAGCGTCCTCTCCTTTGTCTATGTATGCAATGCCCGGTGCCCCAACTGCCCCTACACCAACTCGGCGATCCGCCATGACTACGAGGACCGCCCCCTCATGGCGGAAGAGACTTTCAGGAGAATAGCCGATGAGTGCGGCTCTTACGGCGCCTGGGTGAGAATCTCGGGGGGCGGCGAGCCCATGCTCCACCCCCAGGCCGTGGAGCTTTTTGAGTACGCGAAGAAGGCCGGGGCGAAGGTGGGCATCATCACCAACGGCTCCCGCTTTGACGAGGAGTCAACCGCGAGAATTCTCTCGGCCGGCGTGGACATGGTGGAGTTCTCCGTTGACGCCGCCGATGAGGAGAATTACGGCCGCGTGAGGCCGGGCCTCTCATGGGAGAGGCTCATCGCGAATGTGAAGCGCTTCGTGGCGCTCCGCAATGAGATGAAGAGCCCGACGAAGATAATCGCGAGCGGCGTGAACCAGAAAGGCATCGACATAGAGAAGGTGGCGGCCTTCTGGGAGCCCCTCGTCGATACCTTCCAGAAGCGGAAGTACCTCACATGGGGGATAAACGATCCCTCGTACTCGGCCGATGAGACGCCCTATCTTCCTCCCGAGGAGAGGGTCCCCTGCCCCTTCCTTTTCGAGCGCCTCAATATAGACTCCCGGGGGAAGGTGATGGTCTGCGGCTTCGATATCGCGGCCGTCACCGACATGGGGAACGTCCATCAGAAGCCCATCAGGGAGATCTGGCATGGCGAAGGCTTCAAGCACTACCGTGACCTGCATCTCTCGAGGCGGGGCCACCACCTGGCCCTCTGCCGCGAGTGCCCCGACTGGAAGTACCGCTCATGGAAGCACAATTACTGGAAGGTAGTGGAGCATGCCGAGGAGCGCCGCCGTGAGCGCCTTACCCCCGATGAATAGCCCTGTGAATACCTAAGGAAGGAGCGAGCCCTATGTGCGGCATAAGCGGAGTCTTCGGCGCCCGCCGCGAGGACCTCATCAGGCGGATGCTCGGCAGGATCGCCCACCGCGGCCCCGATGACGAGTACTACGTGCTCCGCGACGGCGCGACGCTGGGCGCGAGGCGCCTTTCCATCATCGACCTGGAGAGCGGCCGCCAGCCCCTTGGAAACGAGGAGGGCACCGTTTTTGTCGCCCAGAACGGCGAGATCTACAATTTTCCTGAGCTCAAGGAAAAGCTCCTCGCCCGGGGCCACCGATTCAGGACCAGGAGCGACACCGAGGTGCTGGTGCACCTCTACGAGGAGAAGGGCCTGAAGTTCGTGGATGACCTCCAGGGCATGTTCGCCATCGCCCTCTGGGATGAAAGAGAGAAAAAAGGCATGCTGGTGAGGGACAGGCCGGGGAAAAAGCCCCTCTACTACCTGCATCTTGGAAATGCCCTTTACTTCGCCTCGGAGATCAAGTGCCTGCTTGAAGTGCCTGAATACAGGAGGGAGCTGGAATACAGGGCCCTTCACCACTACCTGGGCTACAAGCACACGCCCTGCCCTCTCACCATATTCAGGAATATCTTCATGCTCCCGCCGGCCCATTACCTGGTGTTCCATGGTGAAGAGAACAGGATAGCGCTTGAGCGGTACTGGGAGATTGACTTTCAGTACCTCCCCGGGGCCGATGATATGCCTGAAGAGGCCCTGGCGGGCGAGCTTATCAAGGTCCTGGAGAAAGCCGTGAAAAGGAGGCTGATCAGCGACGTGCCCATAGGGTTTTTCCTCTCCGGCGGCCTGGATTCGTCGCTTTCCACGGCCATCGCCGCCACGGAGTCGCCGGGCAGGATAAAGACCTTCACCCTTACGTACCCCGAGGGGAAGGCCAATACGGGAAAATTCGAGGATCAGCTCTTCGCGAGGAGGATATCGGAGCAGTACGGGACGGAGCACCACGAAGAGTGCATCGACATGAGCGACTTCTGCGAGGAGTTTCCCCGCATCATCTCCCATTTTGACGAGCCCTTCGCCGGCGTGGTCTCCACGTATTTCCTGGCGCGCCTGATCGCGAAGCATGTGAAGGTGGCCCTCTCGGGCGACGGCGCCGACGAGCTTTTCGGGAGCTACCTCTCCCACAGGCTCGCCTATCCCCTCCACAACCTGGGGCTCTGGGGAAAGACCGGAGAAGAGCGCTTCAGGGACTTTACCCCCTTCGAGAACCAGATGCCTTACCTGGAGAGCCTCTACGAGCCCGAGGAATGGCGCTGGAGGGCCAAGCTCCTCGTTTTCTCCGATGAAGAGAAGGAGCGCCTTTATTCAGGGGCCGTCAACAGGCGTTTTATGGGGGCCCCTACCTCAGAGCACCTGAGAAACTATTTCTCCTCCCTGGGCTCGAAAGACCCCTTGAACAGGATCCTTGAGGCTGAGTTTTATTCATTTCTCCCGGACCAGGTCCTCGCCTTCGTGGACCGCCTCTCGATGGCCCACTCGCTTGAGGTGAGAACGGCGTACCTTGACCATGAGTTTATCTCCCTGGCCTTCTGCATCAGCGGGATGCTCAAGAGGAAGTCGGGCGAGGTGAAATATATCCTGAAGAAGGCCGCTTTGAAATATCTTCCCGCCGATCTCGTCTTCAGGAAGAAGGAGGGCTTCGTGCTCCCCATCAACCTCTGGCTCCTCGAGGATATGGAGTCCTATGTGAAGGACATCCTGAGCGCGAAGCGCCTCGCCCTCCACGGCCTCTTTGACGGCGCTTATGTGAAGGGCCTCATTGAAGAGTTTTACCATGGGAAGAGGGACCTGGCCAACAAGGTGCTGACCCTGCTGGCCTTCCAGGTCTGGTATGAAGGGTACATGGAAGGCCCCCATTAAGATTGCGTTCGAAATTTGCAGGCAGCACCAAAGTCCGCTGCAATCGAAGAATATTTTCCTCATTGATACTCCTTGTTCATCTTGTTGCCACTTGCATCACACCAGGCAGGCGCTGTAGAGAGAGGCCAGGGGAATTCTCCCGGCAAACAGATTTTGCCTGCGTTCCGGCACACCCATAGAGACAAAATCAATTGTTTGCTGAAGAGGAGAATGTCCCCTGGCCTCACACACCTTTCCTGCCTCGAGGGAAGATGAAGGTGAGTTTATGGGGCGCCCTGCCCCTGATGACGAGGTAGCCCTCGTGGACGCACCTCAGGTGATGGGCCATGCAGAGGGTGATTCTGTTGTGAAGCTTGTCACTTCCCCCGTGTGAGCGGAAGATGATGTGATGGGAATGGAGATTCCGCCGGCACCGGCAGCCGGGGGCCTGGCACTGGTAATTATCACGGGCAAGGGTGCGGTGGTGGATGTCCCGTTTTTCCGGGAGGTCCCAGGTGGAGAGGAAAGTGTCAAGAAGGGCCTCGATGAAGAGGGCAAGCTGCTGACTGGCATCGACGGCCGTTTCTGGCCTGCCGGCGGCCCAGATCCGCACCGCATGGTTCCAGAGGGGGACAAGATCTTTTTTTATGAAGAAGCGGATGATGGCGCCCCGGTCTGAGGGATTTGATCCGAAGGTCCCTTCTTTCGGGGTCTCTCCCGAGAGGATCGAGAGAATCTCAGGGAGCTCAGAATGCTCCCTGCCCTGGGTGACCTTCCAGGCAACGGGGAAAGTCCCGTCCTGTGAGGGGAGGACCCCAAGTTCGTGTGCGAACATCTGGACTGCGGCATCCAAACCCATATCCCCATTGGGTTCTGTGCCATTCGAAGCAGGGGCGGGGACCCTCTTGACGGACCTTCCCGTGACGGCCACTTCGAAAGCCTCGGGAGCGATATCCCATTTTTTGTGGACAGCCCTCTTCGCGAAGCGCAGAAATCCCTCGACCGAAGCCATGAGGGTGGCGACAGGAACCTCCTGCGCATAGGAGAGCCACGCCCCCTGGACGCGGGTCCCCTCATTGAAGACCTTGGCAAGATGCCGCGCCTGCTCGGGCGTGAGCTTCCCCACCTTGACGAGGTCGAGCATATCCGGATACTCCAAATAGCTCCTTTCTAATGAGATTAAGGAATATGCCGTGCTGCGGGACATCCCGAGGCGCTCCCTGGTGTAATGGCCCAGGGAGAGGAAGAGCATGTCCTTATAGAGTCCGAAATTGTTGAGAGTCCGCAGGAGCCTTCCCTGGTAGAAGGAGAGGGAGTGGCGCAGGGAAGCCATCGACCTCAGGCGGGCGACCGTCTCGAAGGGATCGGCGGGAGGATGCACCTGGGTCCCGTCCGGGGTCCCGACGGCGGTATCGGCATCGGAGCAATAGCCTGCGGGAGCCTGGAATTCAGAAGGAAGATCCACCGTGACGGGCTTCCAGGGGAGAAATGCCCAGAGGTGCGACACCTCTTCGAGATCCTTGTGGACCTGGCGGGCAAGCTCCTTGTCCCGCTCGCCGAAGGAGGCCTCGTCATCGAGGGAGCCGATGGCACCCGCCAGGGCGCCAAGGAGAAGGGTCTTCTCCTCGATGGCGGGATCGGCTCCGTTCTCCCTTGTGTCGGAAGCATCAAGGCTATTCCGAGAGTGTGCCCCCTCGCCGTGGGTGGCGCAGGCTCCCTGGGAGCCATTCCCCTGCAGGCGGCAGAGAGCAGCTCCCGCAGCTTCAGGCGCCCCCGGTTTCCCTGTCCCGGAATCGGAATCCTCCGGAGACCGCACCGTTGTGCCAGGATCCCCGAGACCTTCGAGCGGCGCCGAAGCGGCGAACTCCGCAAGAAGGGCCTCGAGGAAACTATCCGAAGGGAGCTCTGCCTCCTCGATCCTGCGGAACACTTCCAGCGCCCGGTCCCATTTCGCGGCAACAGAAAAAGGAGCCCGCGCGCTTACGGCGAGGCTCTTTTCCTCCTCTTCGTCGTCATCACCGGAGAAGAATGCGGCAACGCCGTTGCTCTCCGAGGGACTGCCCTCGGTTTTCCCCGAAACGTCCCAGGTGCCGGCCTCCCCGGCACCGGCTTTAAAACACTTCACCTCCTCTTCAATTTGTCTTATGGTGGAATGCATGGCTTTTAAGAGCCACTCAGGCTGTGTCTCAGGAGTGACGACCTGGAAAAAATGCCGCAGCGCGCTTTTGCGCAGAAGCCCCTGTTCAAGAGCCTCCCTGATGAGGGGGAGCTTCTGAAGGGCCTTCGCATTCCTCATCAGCTCATAACCGCTCCTGGATGAGAGGCCCAGCTCCTCGCGTGCAAAGTCGCCGACACGCACATAGCCGAGCTTCTCGAGCTTCCCGTGTAGAGAAAGAAGTGCCTCCCCGATGAGAAGATCGAGCCTGACCCCGGCGGAAGAGAGGCACCAGAGGTTCCAGTCCAGGACCTCCCCGGTGAGATCCCTGAAGATATGCCGGCTGTCAGCCCGTGAGAGCACCTCGTCGGCGCCGTACGTGACCAGCGGGAGGCCGGGGGCAGCTTTGAAAACCTGCCCGCCCTCCATGACGGCCTCGTAGCCGGGATACTCGCGGATCGCCTCGGCAGATGCCTCAGCGGCCTGGGCGGCCTGAGCAGCCTCCCGGTGTGGGGCCTCCCTGAGAAGAGATCCCGCCGGTGTATTCACAATAATTCTCCTTTCATATTTTTTTTGTTGAATTGGATACTCATGTATCCCTTATCTTATTATATACCAGGATACAGATAAAGTCAAAATATATGACGGCGGAAATGCCTGCAGTGATTGGGTTTGAAAGCCATCACCACATGGCCCGCAGAGGGACGAAGAGCCCTGTTTTGCGTTTTTTCTGCTCAAAGCCCCTGAAAGTCTCTCCAGCGAAGAAAAAATGCATCCAGCGGCAGGGCATGGGAAGAAGCAGGGGAAAGGGACAGGGAATATAAAATAATTTTCAGGCCCCATAAAAACCATCATGCGAGGCTTCATGGGAGCCAGCCCGGCCAAAGCGCTCATTTCACTCAACTGAAGAAGACCATATCGATATCGATTGTGGATTATGTGCTCTTCCCCGGCTATACAAGAGCCCACAGCAGGTTCAGCAACCGAAAGTCTTTCCAGCTCTCTTGATCGCTGGCTCCACCTTTTGAAATTCAGCGTGAAATATGCTAATATTGAAGTAGAGATCCCGGCAGGGCTGAAGGCGGAGGAGGGGATAGAGATGGCAGTGAATGAATACAGGAAGTCGCTTGCGGACCGCAAGGTGCTGAATATGCTGCATTTTCGTGAGAAAGCGGAGCTGATTGAGGCCACAAAGCTAGCGCTTGCCCGTGAAGACAGCAGGCAGGAGGGCAGGCAGGAGGGCAGGCAGGAGGGCAGGCAGGAGGCGGCTCTTGAGCACGCAAAAAAGCTCAAGGCTCGAGGTGTTGACCCGGCTCTTATTGCGGAGGTCACAGGGATAGATATCGACGAAATTGAATGAAGCCAGGCCGCAGCAGCAGATCACCGCCGGCCGATGCTCTGTTGCTCATGATTCCAGCCACTCTTTCTTTCCGCAGTCGAAGATTTCATCGAGGGTGTGGGCCTTATAGAGCCGCTGAGAGATTTCAATATAATCAGTGGGCTCCCGCTGAAGGAGAGTGAGAAATCTGAGGGCTGCAGAGGGCCCCAAAGCTTGATTCAGGACTTCTATCCCGATAGTTTTCAGCTCGCTGTCGCTTTTAAAGTCACGCTTCATCATGGCTCACTTCCTTAATGACCAGGCAAGCCTTATTGCACCTTCTTCAGCCATGGAAAAGAGCGCATGCCTGATTTTTATAATATAATTATACCATAAACTCTCGGCCGCCGGTCCTCTCCCCATCGCCGGTATAGCATGACCTCCCCTTTTTTCTAGAAAGCTTTCCCGTCAGGTTCCCCGGACCCTCTCACCACATCCCTTCAGTGTTCACAATAAAGTAACAGATACCCGAAGGAAAGCAACACGCTGGAAACACCCCTGCAATGCCGTTGAGGTATGCTTATCCTGACAGACATGGCGAAGGAGGCTCACGCCGTGAAAAAGGATCTTCATCTTTCCGGCTCTATATGCTATAATGTTAAAGGGAAAAAGGATGCGGGGAAAGCCTCAGCGGCAGGGCGCCTTTCAAAGGATACCGGCTGGAAGCAGTTGCTTGAGCACTACCTCCCGCGGTTCCTGGAGTTTTTCTTCCCCCATATCCATGGAGAGATAGATTTCTCCCGCTACACTTTTCTTGACAAAGAATTTCAGGCCGTGGCGAGGGGTGCGGCCTTGGGACGCCGCTACGCCGATAAGCTGATAAAAGTCTTTCTTAAGGATGGCACCGAGCAGTGGCTTCTTATCCATATCGAGGTTCAGGGCCACGAGGAGGCTGATTTTGCAAAGCGCCTCTATGTTTACCACTACCGGATTTTTGACCGCTATGACAGGGAGGTGGTCACTCTCGCGGTGCTCACTGATGAAAACGCTGCCTGGAGGCCGGAGATTTATGAGCGTAATCGCTGGGGATGTTGCTCTATATTCCGCTTCCCCTCGGTCAAGGTGCTTGATTACCGGCGCCGCATAAAAGAGCTGGAGGAAAGCACGAATCCTTTTGCAACGGTAGTTTTAACCCATCTTCGAATTATGAGGGCTGGGAGCGATGAGAAACGGAGGCTCGCCTGGAAAATCCGGCTTGTGAAAAGCCTGTATCATAAGGGGTATGAGAAGAAGGATATACTGAATCTCTATATCTTCATAGACTGGCTGATCACTCTTCCTAAAAGTCTGGATAAAATATTTCATGAGAGGATAAGAAATTTTGAGGAGGCAATGAACATGCCCTATATCACCACTGCAGAGCGTATCGGAATCGAAAAAGGAAGAGTAGAAGGGAAAGCTGAGGGGAAAGCTGAGGGGAAAGCCGAGGGGAAAGCCGAAGTTGCGCTCAAATTGAAGGAGCTCGGCTTTGACAGGGAAACCATCCAAAAAGCCACGGCCCTTTCCGATAAAGAATTGGACAGCCTCAAGATAGAGTAGCCTTGCGCCTTTTCACGCCTGCCGATCCATCCAGGGAGAAATCAGGAGCCCATGGGATTGCTCCCGCGCTTGTGATCGAGGCCGGGTCTTAAGCCCTCCTGCCGGGAGCAAAGATGAAGGTGAGTTTATGGGGCGCCCTGCCCCTGATGACGAGGTGCCCCTCGTGGACGCACCTCAGGTGATGGGCTATGCAGAGGGTGAGCATATTGTGAAGCTTGTTGCTCCCCCCATGAGAGCGGAAGACTATGCAGTGCTCGTGGAGGTTGCGCCGGCAGCAGCAGCCAGGAGCCTGGCACTGGTAGTGCTCCCGGCCCCCGGTGACCTTCCAGATGACGGCGGGGGTCTCCCCCCACGGAGAATATGAACCTCCTTCCATGGATGTTTCGTGTGTGAAAACCTGGACTGCGGCATCCAAACCCATATCCCCATTGGGTTCCGTGGCATTTGAAGCTGAGGCGGGGACCCTCTTGACGGATCTCCCCGTGACGGCCACCGGTACCTCCTGGGCATAGGAGAGCCATACCTGCTGAACACGGGTCCCTTCCCACACAGTTCTTTCCCCATCGTCGGAGGAGCCTGAAAATTCCGTATTGTTAAAGAGCATTGCCGTTGGGCCTGGGGAGCCTGTGGGCAGGCCCTGGACCACTCCTCAACGGCGAGGCCTGTCCAATGCCTGTCGATAACCTCTGAACTGACCGGGCCGCAGGAGGGTTATCCACAGGCCGGCAGGCTCCCCAGGCTCATCAGCACGCAAGTCGGCATTCTGCAGATATGCTGCATCGTTTCTCAGCATTCCCCTGAGAATGGCTGAAGAAGCGGAAAGTCTTTCCAGCTCTCTTGATCGCTGGCTCCACCTTTTGAAATTCAGCGTGAAATATGCTAATATTGAAGTAGAGATCCCGGCAGGGCTGAAGGCGGAGGAGGGGATAGAGATGGCAGTGAATGAATACAGGAAGTCGCTTGCGGACCGCAAGGTGCTGAATATGCTGCATTTTCGTGAGAAAGCGGAGCTGATTGAGGCCACAAAGCTTGCGCTTGCCCGTGAAGACAGCAGGCAGGAGGGCCGGCAGGAGGGCAGGCAGGAGGGCAGGCAGGAAGCGGCTCTTGAGCACGCAAAAAAGCTGAAGGCCCGGGGCGTTGACCCGGCTCTTATTGCGGAGGTCACAGGGATAGGTATCGACGAAATTGAATGAAGTCCGGCAATAGTGGTCCCCTCTCTCTATCGCCATATCAATCATTGAGAAAGCTTTCTGCCATTTATGAGCATTGGTTCTGTATTTTGAAAACAGACAATGTTATGTTACAATAGAAAGGGAATCCTCTTGCCTGTAAAAAACCGGATTGCGATGGTTCTTAATGCTTACAGGAAAATGAGGGCGGGTATATCCTGGCTTCAAGGCAAGTTGGAGAGCCGATGAAGAGTGTGAGAGATAATGAGTGACACGAAGACTCCTAATATTCAGTTGCAGGTAATTACAAAATTCAAAAAGCTCTTATCAGTAGGGCTTGGAGAATACACTGTGGTGCTTTTTGGCTCAAGAGCAAGAGGCGATAGTGACCCGCTCTCTGATATGGATGTAGTAGTAATTGCAGAAGATAACAATTCTCCTGCGCTGCAAGATTTTGTAGGCCAATGTGCCTGGGAAGCTGGATATGAAGAGGGAATTGTGGTTGTTCCCATCGTGTTTACTCGAAATGAATGGAACAGCAGCGTCACGCAAAACACATTGCTCTTCCGTGCCGTTGCATCGGAAGGGATTGCGGTATGACGGATGAAGATGTCATCATTGTAAAGCATCGTTTGAAGCAGGCTCAAGAAGCACTGGAAGACGGTTTTTACCTTCAAAAAGGCGAGAGAACTCCTCAAGGCATTATCAACAGGGCATATTACGCCATGTTTTATGCAGCATTGGCACTATTACAGGAAAGTGGCAATATTCCGTCAAAGCATACAGGGATTATCAGCATTTTTGATACCGGTTTTATCACAAAGAATATATTGCCGAAGGAACTCTCGCGGGATTTCCATGAGGCCTTCCGTTTGAGGCAAGTCTCAGATTATAAGATTACTGAAGAAATAACCTCTCAAAAAGCGCATGAGATTCTTGAAGCAGCGTCACGTTTTGTGGAGTCAGCAAGAAACTATCTCCAGAGCTCTCTCTGAGCATAATGATTCGTGCTCACTAGTTTTTCTTCCCTGAAATCTTTCGTGATACGCAAGAGAACCATTATGAGTTTGTTGATGGGGAACTTTATGATCTTGCGAGGCGTGTCGGCATAGGAAAAAGGATCACCGACTCCAAATTTTCATAGACTGGCTCCTGGCCTTGCCTGAGCCGCTTGAGACAGAGTTCAATCGCACATTCCTGGATGGCGGCGCCGGAAGCCTCATCACCACGCCATTCCGAGTTTTTGAATTTGCCATGGCTGCTTTTGTAGCAGACCTCCCCATGACGGCCACCTCGAAAGCTTAAGGGTGGATCTCTCACTTTCTGCGGGTCCCTTCCCATAAAGCTCTCTCCCCCTCGCCGGAACAGCGTGAAAATTCTGTTTTGTAAAGAGCATTGCCGTTGGGCCTGGGGATCCGGCAGGATCCCCAGGCTCATCAAACCGCAAGTCGGCATTCTGCAGATATGCTGCATTGTTTCTCAGCATTCCCCTGAGAACGGCTCTAGAGCATCTGCAGCAATTGTTTACAATTGTCACAGGATCATGCCATAGATATTCACATGAGGGCAACATCGGACTGCTATGATAGTCCTGAAGAATTATGCCAGAGAGGTGACCGGTGGAGCCCATACCCTTGACCAATGACATCCTGTTCAAATCCGTATTTGGAAGAGACACCAATACTTTCATACTGATGGCTTTTCTGAACAGTGTGCTGGGCTTTTCCGATGAGGACCGCATCAGAAGGGCGGAGGTCCTGAATCCTTTCCGTTACGGAGAAAAGCTCAAAGACAGGCTGGGAATCCTCGATATCGCTGCGAAAGACAGCAGGGGCCGGCTCTATAACATTGAGATGCAGGTTGATGATGATGAAATGTTCATTCCAAGAGTGTCGTTCTATCATGCGAGGCTTCATGGGAGCCAGCTCGGCCGGGGCGTGGATTTCACTCAACTGAAGAAGACCATATCGATATCGATTGTGGTTTATGTGCTCTTTCCCGGCTATACAAGAGCCCACAGCAGGTTCAGCAACCGAGAGTGGGACGATGACTATTTTCTCAACGACTTGAAGGAGCTTCACTTTCTGGAGCTTCCGAAGTTTCACGGTGAGGAAGCGGAAAGTCTTTCCAGCTCTCTTGATCGCTGGCTCCACCTTTTGAAATTCAGCGTGAAATATGCTAATATTGAAGTAGAGATCCCGGCAGGGCTGAAGGCGGAGGAGGGGATAGAGATGGCAGTGAATGAATACAGGAAGTCGCTTGCGGACCGCAAGGTGCTGAATATGCTGCATTTTCGTGAGAAAGCGGAGCTGATTGAGGCCACAAAGCTTGCGCTTGCCCGTGAAGACAGCAGGCAGGAAGGCAGGCAGGAGGGCAGACAGGAGGGCCGGCAGGAGGGCAGGCAGGAGGGCAGGCAAGAAGCAGCTCTTGAGCACGCAAAAAAGCTGAAGGCCCATGGCGTTGACCCGGCTCTTATTGCGGAGGTCACAGGGATAGGTATCGACGATATTGAATGAAGCCAGGCACTAGTGATCCCCTCTCTTCTTCGCCGGAATCGTATAAAATCTTGTTTTCATAAAGGCATTGCCGTTGGGCCTGGGGAGCCTGTGGGCAGGCCCTGAACCACTCCTCAACGGCGAGGCCTGTCCAAGGCCTGTCGATAACCTCCTGATCTGACCGGGCCACAAGAGGGTTATCCACAGGCCGGCAGGCTCCCCAGGCTTTATAGCAGTGGGATAGGGTTGCTCCTTTGCGAGAATGGCATTTCCACCTCTAAATTTCAGCGAGTATTATAGGATACTATCCTCTAATGCGCCTGACAAGCAGCGTGTTCACTTCAATATGAACCGCATTCAACTCACAAAAATTTTACAATTTCCCCATCATTTTTTACCTTTCAGCCATCTCCAGGCAAAACCATTGCCCTATACTTAAAAAAGGACATACAGGCTTGTCCCGCGGTAAACGCAGTGTTATAATAAGGAGGTGGCACCATGGGGCGCTCGAGAGGTGATGAAGGCTGGAAGCTCATTCTGCAGAATTACTTCAAGGATTTTCTGAAGTTTTTCTTCCCTGAAATCTTTCGTGATACGCAAGAGGACCGTGAATGAAATTCACGATAATTTTCTACCAAAGTCCAAAAATAATACAATAAATTTTGACTAAGATAAAAAATTATAGTATAATAAATCCCATGAGGAAGAGGTATCTTGTTGAAAATATTATTGAAGATACTTCAGAGAAGATGGTGTTTATCGCAGGGCCTCGTCAGGTGGGGAAGACGACTCTTGCGCTCTCTGCGGCACAGCAGCTTTCCGGGCGCTATCAGTATCTGAGCTGGGACAACAGGGATGACCGCAATGACCTCATGGCCCTTCGTTTTCATTCAGATGCGGCTCTTCTTATATTTGACGAGATCCATAAATACAGGGGATGGAAGAATTTCGTCAAGGGTGTTTACGACAGCTACCGGGAGCGTTTTCGCGTCATTGTGACAGGAAGCGCAATGCTTGACCTTTACCGCAGGGGCGGCGATTCTCTCATGGGAAGATATCACCTGTACCGCCTCCATCCTTTTTCATACTCTGAGCTTCTTGAAAAGAAGCCTGCAGTCACCCCCGGCAAGACTCTTGACTTCAATGGTGAAGAACCAGATTCTCTAAAGACTCTCGAAAATATCAAGCGTTTCGGCGGCTTCCCCTAGCCACTGCTGAAGGGCAGCCTGCGGGTGCTCAGGAGGTGGCAGCTCGGCAGGTTAGAGAGACTGGTAAGGGAAGAGGTGCGTGATCTCCAGGATGTGCGTAATCTCTCTTCTTTGCAGCTTCTTGTAGATATGCTCCCTGCCAGGGTAGGCTCTCTTCTCTCAGTCAACTCGCTCCGCGAAGATCTCCAGGTGGCACACAAGACAGCGGCACAATGGCTCGAGGTGCTTGAGCATCTCTATCATATGTACCGTATTTACCCCTTTGCCCGCAGCACTGCACGGTCCTTGAAAAAAGAGGCGAAGCTCTACCTGTGGGACTGGTCTGAAGTCCCGGGGGAGCCTGCACGCGTTGAAAATCTGGTGGCATCGCATCTGCTCAAGTTTTGCCATTACCTTCAAGACAGTGAAGGCTATAAGGTGACGCTCCACCATCTACGGGATGCCGACGGAAGGGAAGTGGATTTTCTTGTCGCCTTTGATGGCACGCCATGGATCGCTGTAGAGGTAAAGAGCACAAAAGAGAAAGCCTCGCGCCACCTTCTTTATTTTGGCACGAGACTGGCGATCCCTTACCTTTACCAGGTTGTCGATGAGCAAAATATTGATGTGATGGAAGGGCCGGTAAGGATAATGAGCCTGGGCAGGTTCCTGGGAGCGCTTATATAAGGATTGGCAGCCGTGACAGGCCCTGATGACGCGCTGTTTCTCAGCCCCACTGAATAGGGATCTGGCGCTTCTGCCATAATTGTTATAATCTATGCATATGAGGCCTCATGGGAGCCAGCCCGGCCAAAGCGCTCATTTCACTCAACTGAAGAAGACCATATCGATATCGATTGTGGATTATGTGCTCTTCCCTGGCACGGCATATTTTGAGAATGCTCAGCGAGAGGTCATGAAAAGAGGATCATGAGCCTTCTTCCCCGGCTCCCCCTTATCGGTCCATGTTTCTCTTTATAGATAGATCATGGCATGTGAAAAAAAATTTCTAAAAAGAAGCTCTTATCTCCTTCTCCCAAAAACCAATGCCTGAAACCCATGGTCCCATGGCCCTTTCCCATGTTACCAATTTGTAAACTTCATGCCACAATTTGTGCCATGAAAGATTCAATACAGGAAAAAGGCGCCATATTGAGAAGAATGAGGAATAAAAAAAATCCTGTTGAGTATATGCCAAGAAGGAGATTTTTCCGCGCCCTCGAATTATACTTTTCTTAAACGGGCAGAAAGGCCGCTCCCACAGGGAGCAGGGGAAAAAATTCTACAAGCAGGAGTATTGCAGGACAAAGGAGAATTAAATTTACTTTGTGGCAGGTTCTGCCCTGTCACTACATGCGGCAGCGGGGTGTGGGGCGCCGCAGGAGACTAAACAAAGACAATCGTGTGCACGCCACCCGGCACCATGACAACAAAAAGGAATAGAAAGACGCTTAACGCGAAAATGCGCTTCCTGGTTTATACACCCGAACTTAACCTGGTATACGCACCAGGGCAAAATAGGAAGGGAGGGGGTGGTAACTGATGATGAAACGGGGCGCTCTGGAGCACCGGGCGAGAGGCTCCCGGAAGGACTTCCGAGAAACAAAGGATGTCGGAAGACCTGAAGGGCAGTGCTCGAAGGACGGTGGGAAAGAGGCGGCCGGCAGGGCTCCTGAAAAAAGGAGATCCCTCCAGGGAGAAATGGGTTCCGAGCTGCACGACCCGATCCGCCCTCCATAGCGCGCTGACAAGTCAGCCCCTTTACAGGGAAAATGTTTTCTGGGGGACGCACATATAATGTGCAATTATTTTTAATATCCAAGGAGGATAGACACTCAATGCAAAAAATGAAAACTTTCGCAGTACTGATGACGCTCGCAGTGCTGGTATTCGCACTTAACGGGTGCGGCGGCGGCGGCACATCAGACTCAGGATACTACTGGGGAGGCGGCGGCACTACGGTGACCTCACCGACCATCACGAGCTGCTCGATTCAGGGCTCAGTGGCCCCCGGTGCAGTATGCACCCTCGGCGGCACCAGCTTCGGCAGCGCCTACAAGGCGACCTATGCCAGCTACGTGCTGCTTACCTCAAATACGGCCGGCGGCCAGAATGTGTCGGTCAGCGATCCTTACATCGTGAGCTGGAGCGACACCCAGATCGTATTCTACATACCTAGCACAGTGGTGAACGGCCAGACCTACACCATCAGCGTGGTAAAGGTTATTGACGGCTCAAGCTACGGCTCAAGCACCCAGTCAGGTGTGAGCACCACCGTCACCCCCACCACCTCGGGCGTAACCCCGAGCATCAGCAGCATTCTTCCTGCCAACCAGTCAGCGGGCCAGGCCATCACCATCACCGGTACTGGCTTCGGCACAGCCGGCTACGTGAAGTTCGGCAGCACCAACCAGACCACCATCACCTCATATGGTACCACCTCGATTATCTGCAACATTCCTTCAACCATAGCAGCAGGCGCTATCCAGATCTCCGTGTTCTCTAACCAGAACGGCGTGAGCTCCGGCACCAGCTACACAGTAGGCGGCAGCTCACCCACCACGGCGAACATCACTGCAGTGAACCCGAGGCCAGTGGTTCCCGGCAACCAGATCACCATCACCGGCACCAACTTCGGCACAGCCGGAGCGGTGACCATCAATAACCTCGCCTGCACAACGACTGGCGGCACCAACACATGGGCAGCCACTTCAATCGTGTGCACCACTCCCGCCACCGGCCTCACAGCAGGCGCAACGGTGAACGTGGTGGTGACCCCGACGGGCGCAACGGCATCGAATGCTTACTCAACGACAATTTACAACCCCGCCACTGATCCCAGCATCACGAGCCCGACTTCGCTCGCACTTACAACGAATACAGCTACCACAGCAACCCTCACCGGCACCAACTTCGGTACCACTGCGGGCACTGTGACAATCAACAGCACGCCGAGCACCACCTGCACCATTTCAACATGGGCGAATACTTCGGTGGCCATCGGTATTCCCGCAATCGCAACAGCCGGGACCTATACACTCACCCTTACCACAAGCGGCAACCAGACAACCACCATCTCAGTGGTAGTGTCGGGTGGCGGCGCCGCGGCTTCGTGGAGAGGCGCCCTCACGATGGACGGCAACCTTGGCGGCCAGGCTGGGGCATTCTTTGTAGTATATGATCCCAGAACTGCAAATGCCAATGACTGCGTGACTTTCTGGCGCGAAAACTCAACATCAGGCGGAGCAACAGTGGTTTATTGGACCAGGCGCTACACCAGCGCGACCACCGCATGGGCCACGACAGCTCAGCAGGTGGGTTCACAGACCGTGCCTGGCGTGGGAGCAATAACAGATCTTACAGCAGACGTGAATGCGAGTGGCGTCATCATGGCGGCATATCATCACGCGAATACCAACCAGATATACTGGTCAGCTTATGCACCGGCGACTGATACCTGGACTCCCAATGCCACGGCGCTCTCAGTGACAGCGGCAGGTGCTGGTACTCACAACCCGGACATTGCATTCTCGGCTAACAGCAATGCGATGTGTGTTTTCCGGGATACAGTAGCATCAGGAGATGCAAATATAACCGCGCGCTTCTGGAACAATACGCTCCAGGCATGGGATGCTACACCTCTCTATATGGGTGATGTGAGTGTGGCTATTCCTGTTGCTGGTGCAGCAAGGCCGCAGGTCGGATTTGACAACAATAACAACGGTCTTGTAGTATTCCTTCAGGATACGGTTGCCGTTCCCGGCCAGCTGAATGTATTTGCAAGGCGTTACGCCTATGATGCAACAACCCCGTGGGCAGCGGCACGCTTCACGCCAGCCCTGACCGCATCTCCCACAAATGTTTCCAACACGGGAAACATTGGAATAGTTCCTGCATTGCCCGCACTGGCAGTTGACGATCTTACCGGTAATGGGGCTGCATCGTGGGTAACTGGAACACCTCAGGCCTTTGTTGCTCGTTTTGATCAGGCGAGCACCGCATGGGGCGCCGCAGCAGCAGTTGATGCCAATGTGGCATGGCTTGCGGACACAACGCCTCAGTGCGCATGGACATCCGATGGGCGGATTCTTGCCGTGTTCAATGAGAATGATGCCATAGGCGGCGTATGCAGAGTATGGGCGAATGTCCGCGCCGCCGGCAGCAC
Organism: Candidatus Eremiobacterota bacterium; assembly: GCA_031082125.1. NCBI lineage: Bacteria > Bacillati > Vulcanimicrobiota > Vulcanimicrobiota bacterium. The sequence continues at coordinate 30,557 of JAVHLM010000006.1, read as the reverse complement.
CGGCACGTGGGGAACCGCAACACGCATCGATGACGCAGTCAACGGTGGCCAGGGCTGTTTCGTGCCCTCACTCTCGATGAATCCTGCTGGAACTCTTGCAGTAGTCGGCTTCATCCAGACATCAAGTGCTGCCACAGGCGCAGTGAACCATGTCAAGATGAACACCTACACTCCGTCGACCGCGACTTGGAGCGGAACGGGAACGTCATATCTTGACGCAAACTCCGGTCTTCTCAACACTGCTGTCGTACCGGCATGCGCGATGAACGGCACACCTCAGATTGTGATACTCTTCATGGAGAACACGAGAGTGTACTTCAACCAGTATCGTTAATCTGAAGCACGCAGTATCTGCGTAAAAGCAGGGCGCAGGGGCTTTCGCCCCTGCGTTTTGCTTTTGCAAGCCTCATTGAAGAGGACAGCGCCAAAATTATTTCTCGGGAAAAGAGGAATGGCTTGTCATCAGGGAGAACAATAAGAGCACTTTTCAGAGAAAGAGGCGGTCACTATGAAAAGAAATATAGTCACGATGTCTATGGTTTTAATTATCGCTTTTCTGATGAGTTCTTGTAATGAATCAAAGAAATACCCCAATATATTCGGAGCAGTTCGTGCCGGTGATATCAAGGCGATAAAGGACTTTGTGAAGAAGAATCCAGAAATCCTCAAGGAGCAGGACAAGGAAAGCCGCTATCAGGGGACTCCCCTTTTTGAAGCGCTCATTGCCCGATTTACCACCGATGGCTCAAAGGTAGTCACCGAAGAGGTGATAGAGACCCTTGTCAACCTGGGCAGCGATGTGAACTCTAAAAACAAGCTTGATGAGACCCCTCTTATTGTGGCGGCTTCGTTTGGTTTCAGGGATACCGTTGAATTTCTTATTAATAAAGGCGCTGTGGTGGATACGAAAGACAATATGGGGTGGACTCCTCTTTTTCAGGCGGCCATGAAGGGGAGAAAGGATGTCGCCGAGTTACTTGTGGAAAAAGGAGCAAACGTAGATGTTCGCGATAAGGAAGGCCATACCCCGCTGATGTCCGCAGCAGGCTGGGAGCGCAAAGATATGGTTTCTTTTCTTTTGGAGAAAGAAGCGGATGTCAATGCAGCTAATAAAGCAGGGAAGACAGCGATATATTTTGCCATTCAGAAAGGCAATCTGGAGATAGTGAAGCTGCTAGGAGAGAAAGGTGCGGCCCTCGATCACAAGGACAAGGAAGGGCAGACACCCCTTCATGGTGCGGCTATATGGGGTAAGAAGGACTGCGCCGATTATCTTATCGCCAGGGGAGCGCCGGTGAATGCTCTTGACAATGGGAAAAAGACACCCCTTGATTACTCAGAGAAAAACCCTGAATTCAAAGAAGTATCAAAACTTATTCGCGCCCACGGCGGGAAAAGCAACAAATGAGCATTGGCTTTGCAGTGCTCTCATGGAGAGATAAAAACAGAGTGGTGAATGACCCGGATAAAGATTGATCATGAGAAATACATATATTTCACTACCATAGCGCTTCTTGCCGGCGTTCCACTTATCTTTATTCCCTGTTTCCATAATACTTTTCTTGTCTCGAAAGAGCTTCTCCTGAAGCTCTTTGTTTCTGTTATGGTGCCTGTTGCGGTGCATGGCTTTTTCTCCGGTGAAAAGAAAAGGACATGGCCGCTTCTTTTGATCATCCCGGTGACGGCATATTTTATTACGCTTCTTTTGTCATCGGCATTGACAGGCAACTGGAGTGTAAGCGGAGGAAAAGTCTCGGAATATCTCTTATACACACTTTTGTTTCTTATATGGGTGCAATTTCTTGTAAACAAAGATTCAGTAACGTACTTCAAGACCATAAGTATCAGCGGATTTCTTGTCGCCATCTATGCATTATTTCAACATGGGGGGATTGAGATTTTCCCGTTGGAGTGGGAAAGCCTTGAATTAGTGACATCGCGCGGCATGAGTACCCTCGGGAACCCCACCTATCTTGGCGGCTATCTTGCAACTATGGTCCCCATTCCGCTTTTTCTCTATCTGAGGGAGTATTTCCGGCAGTCTTCGCGAATGCCTGATCATCGGCCGGCAGAAGTTGAAAAATACGCATATCTTGCCATATGGCTCATCTGCGTTGCGGCGCTCTATCTTACCTATTCCCGGGGAGCGTGGCTTGCCTGCCTAGTTTCCCATATGCTATTTTTTCTCATATTATGGAAGGAACTGGGCAGATTTAAAAAGCAGCTTGCGGTTATTGTTCTGCTTTTATTATTTATGGCCATGGGCTGCCTGGTATATGAACGGAAGAAAGGGAATGAGTTTTCCTTCAGCAAGAGGGTTCTGAGAAAATACATTCAATGGCCTCTCGGTTACACGGGGGGAAGAGAGCATCTCTGGAGAATGGCAGGTCAGATCTTCAGGGACCATCTTCTTCTTGGCTCGGGCCCGGGAACTTTTTCTTATGCCTACCTGCGTTACAGGGGGAGTGAATCCCTTGCGATGAGGTCACGGGAGCTTTTCATGGGTTCCTGCCATAATGAATTTCTAGAGGCGGCTTCATCAACGGGAATACTTGGTTTCATATCATTTTTCGCCATAGCGGCGGCGTTCATATATTGCCTGGCTCGAAAGATAAGAGAGACCGACTCGGAAATAAGGCTTAAATGGATTGCAATTCTCTCATGCGGTGCCGGGTATCTTGTGCATATATTTTTCCTTTTCCCCACAGTATCTACAGCACTCTACTGGTATTTTTTCATTGCTCTCATCGGTATTGAATATACAAAAGAGCTTTCGGTGTCACCGGTAAAAGGTAAAAAAAACCGGGGCACAGATAATACAGGGAAAAGAAAGCTCTTTCATGGGGTCGTGGTAATAATCATCGCCATATTCTCAATTGTATTGTTTATTCAGTCTGTGCGAATCGCAATGGCAAGCTATTTTGTATGTGTTGCAAAGCATTGCGAGAAGGTGAAGCGCCCCGATATCGCGCAGGAATTTTATCGTAAGGCCCTCCTTTATAATCCAGGTGAAAGCTCCTATTATCTCTACAGAGGGAAAGCTCTTGAGCAGCTCTATGAGAAAGGAATGCTTGATGAGAAGTTGAAGATGGAGATAATACAATCGTATAAATCTGCAATACAGCGTGATCCATGGGATCCCTCGGCATGTGCCCATCTGGCGAATTTCTATGCGATGCTTGTTGGGCAAGGCGATGTAGGTTACTCGCTCGCAGCGGAGGACTATTACAGGAAAGCTCTTGAGCGGAGTCCTTATAATTATAACTACTACGGTGAACTCGGCAAGCTTTATGGCACGCTTGGTGATTATGACAAGGCAAAGGAGTGCTTTCACAAGGGCCTGGATATCTATCCCAGAGCTTATGACATATACTACAATATCGCTGTTGTCAATATGAGAATGGGAGATTCCGTCAGCGCCCGGGAAAATCTGGAGAAAGCGCTGGAGATTTATCCGGAGCATGAGCTTTCTCAAGCATTGATGAAAAAGATAGCTCCTGATAATAAGCAGTGACAGAAAGACGGAAGGAGAGTCATCGCTTTCTCAGCAGCACTCTCATGTGGGAGCTCAACTTGTGGCGCTTGAGCCACTCCTGGAATTCTTTCTTGCATTCCTCCTCACGATGGGCGGCCATATACTCCCAGAAATGTCCTATGGCAATATTATCTTCATAGTACATCCCTTCTACAATGCTCCAGTCAAGTTCGCCCGGCGTGGAGAGCGCTTCAACCGTAAAGCCGGTCTTTTCCGCAAGCAGTGTTATTGAACGTGGATTCAGAAAATTCAGATGATGGGGTGGTGAAACACTTTTTGACTTCTCCCGGAGGGTGAGAATATCAAATCCCATTGCATTGAGCGTGGTGAGGTATAAGAGACCGCCTTTGCAGAGAAGATTACGGGCTTTCTCCATGAATTGCCTGATATCGAAAAGATGCTCAAGCAGTTCAAAAGAGCAAAGAATATCGAAATGGTTCACAAATCCATCTAAAGCCTCTATTGAAGATTCTTGTGCGATTAATCCCTTATCTCTGCAAATCTGTGCCATTTCCTGAGATGGCTCAATGGCGACACAGGTGAGGTCCGGTATAATCTTTCTCAGTTCCTCAAGGAAGATGCCGAATCCGGCACCAATATCTCCAATTATTTTAGCACGGCCCTTTTCAATGTACTTTCCGATATGTGCCGCCCTTGGCTTGAAAATCTTTTCCCTTCGCGCTTCGGCGACAGGCTTGAAAAACTCGTTTATCCAGTAAGAGGTTGATGGCGACTCAGTATAAAAGCGCGAGAGCATCTTTTGGGGCGGCCGCGGGTTCACAAAAAGAGTGGCACAATCATTACAGGTGACATACATGAAGCCGCTTTTTTCAAATTCTTCCCTCTGGGAGATGCTTCCGCAGGCAGGGCAGGCGACCGTGATGAACGCTGACTTATCAAAATAGACCGCACAATCCTTTTTGACAAGCTCAAGGTATCTATCGAAGGTCTCCCGCTTTCTTATATCATTTTCTTTCATTGCTTCTTCTCCATCATGTGCAGTATGATTTTATTAGACTGTCGCTACCTATTAACTGCTCCACTTTCCTGAGGTCTTCAGGAGTATCAACGCTGTAGGTATCAAAGGTTGAGAGCACCATTTTCACCTGGTAGCCATGCTCAAGAACCCTCAGCATGTCAACAGATTCTACCTTTTCAAGCGGTGTCGAAGTAAGGCTGTTGAAGGTAATGAGAAAGTCCCTTCTGAAAGGGATAATGCACACTTGTTTCATCATGGGCACAGAGGAGGCGCCTTTTCTCCACGATGGAATGGGCTCCCGAGAAAAGTAAAGGGCATTCTCGTGAAGATCCGTTACTACTTTTACTTCGTTGGGATCGTTGTGTTCTTCTCTTGTCTTGAGAGGCGCCATGAGGTTCACCACATTGGTGGTGTTATCATCAATCATTGGTTTGAGAGCTTCTTCTATCATTTCGGGATGAAGCATAGGCTCATCACCTTGTATCATCACCAGGATATCCACTCTCTTACCGGTCTTCTTTTCTATCGAGAGCATCGCTTCGGCAGTTCTGTCAGAAGCTCTTTCGTGAGTATCCTTTGTGAGGATGTATTTCCCACCGATAGAGGCCATATATTCTTCAACTTCCCTGTCGCAGCCGGCGACATAGACTTCTTTGAGCGAGGGGCACATAGCGCTTCTGAAATAGACATGGCCTATCATGGGCATCCCAAGTATCTTTTCAAGCGGTTTCCCGGGAAAGCGGCTTGAAGCCATTCGTGCGGGGATAATTCCAATAATATTCATGCAATCCTCCTTTACGGCAATGTCCGAATTACTTTTGCAGGCACTCCGCCGGCGAGCACGCCCCGGGGGATCTCGCCTCTTACGACGCTTCCCGCTGCAATAACGGAGTTCTCACCAATGACTGCTCCTTTCAGAATTATGCATTGCGTTCCAATCCACACATTCCGGCCGATAAGCACATCCCGGTCCTCTTCCATTGAGGGAGCAGTCAGTCTCTTTTCCGGCGGCCACAGGGCATGAAAATCCGAATCCATGATTGTCACGTTGGGAGCTATCATGGTTCCTTCTCCAATTGTGATGGATTTTGAGCGGGCACAAAGGGAAGTGCCGTTGAGCCCGACCCTGTCTTCAATGATGATCCTTGCGGACCGAGAGTGCGTTTTGAACCGTGTGGGTGCATAGATTGATGATGCAGTAGCTCTTGGCGAAGAAGAGACAATGGTCACATTCTTGCCAATGGTGATCTCTGAGCCAGGCCATCTTAAAAGCTGAACGGAACCCCAGCATTTCGTGCCTTTTCCTATGGTAATGCCAAAAATAGCCGCGGTGAGCCTCAGTACCGCGGTAGAGAAAAAAAGGGAGAGCACACGCTGAAAGGTGAGATAAGCATAAGAAATATAATCGGCTATTTTCAGAGATCGATGCTCTGAGGGAGCTGGTCTATCTTCATTCATGCGATGGCGCGCTCCTGGCAAGAACTTCCCGGCATTTCTCCGCAAGATAAAGGGTATCAAGACCCACGGCAATAAAAGAGTAGTTTTTTTCTCTATAGTGAGCGACTTTTGAAGCATCGGGCTGCACTATATGGAATCCCATGGGCTTTTTCATCAAGGTGCATATATGCTCATAAGTATGCAGTGCCTCTTTTACCTCAACCCTCTCAAATTCTCCGGGATATCCGAGGGAACCAGAAAGATCGTAGGGACCGATAATAGATCCATCAACACCCGGTGTCGCAAGAATCTCTTCCAGGTTTTTAATTGCATCAATATGCTCAATCTGTACAATAATAATGCTTTCCCTGTCAACCCATGCTTTATAGGCAGGAAAGTCAAGACCATAACCCTGCGCCCTTGCAAGCCCCACACCCCTTTTCCCTGAAGGAGGATAATGCACAGAAGCAACAGCCCTCTTTGCATCTTCCTTCGAGTTTACCATGGGGACAATAATGCCCCCGGCGCCGGCATCCATAACCCTCTTGATGAGAAGGGAGTTGTTTTCTCCCACCCTTACGAGGGGAACGGCGCCGCAGAGCCCGATTACCTGGATGAGCTGCTGTGCTTCTGGAAGTGATATCGCTGAATGTTCCATATCTACAGTGAGCCATTCAAACCCGGCTCTGGCCATAATCTCTGCTATGGAAGTATGGGCGAGGGTAATCCAGGACCCGGGAGAGTATTCTCGTGCTGCAAGTTTGTTTTTGAGATGAATCACTATAGCGCCACCTGTCACATAAAATTTGTAAATGAGCGAGGGAATATTCGAGAAGATGAGTGACAATATCCTCCCTTCATGCACTTCTTCGACAGTGAAATCCCGATTTCAGAATAAGGCTTCAGATGGCTGTAAACTTACTTTGAAAATTATGAGGGCGGAATCTGTTCACCGCGAAGTCAAAATGATATAATAGAACTGGGAATTACTCAGCTTTGTGAAAAAGTGAGGCCGCTAAGCATGGATAAGGCAGGGAGCAGAAAGCCTTTTACCTATGGTGATTATCTGAGCTGCCCCGATGAGGGGAGGTTCGAGGTGCTTGAAGGAACGCTCTACGCCATGACGCCAGCACCTTCGAGAATGCACCAGAAGATTCTGCTTGCCCTTGCAAGCAAATTCTACAATTATTTCGAGGGAAAGCTCTGCGAAGTCTATTGCGCCCCTTTTGACGTGAGGCTTGCCGGAGAGGGAGAAAAAGACGGCGATATCACTACGGTGGTGCAGCCCGATATCGCAGTCGTCTGCGATAGAGCAAAACTCGATGAGAAAGGCTGCCTCGGAAGCCCGGACCTGATCATCGAGATATCCTCTCCCCAGACCGCCTCTTATGATTACATCAAGAAGCTTTCCCTCTATGAAAAGCATGGAGTGAAGGAATACTGGATCGTAAGCCAGGCCGACATGACGTTGATGATATTCAAGCTTCAGGAAAACAAGGAATATGGAAAGCCTGAGATATACTCCCGCGATGACACCGTGAGACCAGGCCTGTTCAGCGATCTTGCCATTGATATGAGAGAGGTTTTTAGACAGTAACCCCACTTTCCCTTTATCGCTCATAAAGCCAGCAGTGAGGATATGAGGAAGGCCAGGAATGCACGAGCATAAAATCATTGATGTGAAGCATATTTCAGAGTATCTGCTGCTTCTCACCTTTAACGATGGGCTCAGTCAATGTTTTTGACTTCGAGCCTGAGCTCTGGGGAGAATCGATGGAGCCCATCAAGAATATTGAGGCATTCAGCCGGGTCACCATAGATCACGGCGCCCTGAGGTGGCCGGAGCATGACATTGACTTCTGCCCTGATTCTCTTTATGAGGGAGCGGTACCTTTGAAGAGAGTCGTTGAGGCCTGGAAGGGAGCGTCGTGATGAACGGCCACAAGGAGGGATGCCGGTGCCCGGTGTGCAGGTCAGAGCGGGTGAGCGCGAGAACAAGAAACCATTTACGCTGAGGCTCTCTCAGAAGATGCTCGACAAGCTGAAAACCCAGGCCGAGAAGCAGGGAACCACCGTGACGGCAATCATCGAGAAAGCTGTCGAAAAAATATAGCCCTTTGCTTCCATAATGCCGCCATAAGGCCCGATTCGCAGGAAAAGAGTGCCTGTGCAGGAGATGAGGCGCCTCAGGTGCGGTGACGGGCTCTTCTTACGTCTTTCACCGCCTCGTGGACATCCTTTTCGATTTCTTCGGGTGGAAGATCGGCATTCCGGTCACATAGCCCGGAGATTACCGAGAAGTCCTCTTCCCTCTGCCTTTGCAGCAGCCTGTATTCTTCGATTGAGATAATGGCGGCAATCTGCCTTTTTCCTCTTTCTATGATAATGCTGTCCCCTTTGTAGTGCACATCTTCCATGATCCTGCCCAGATGAGCCCTCACCTTGCCTGTTTTTATCATTTTTTCCGCCATAACAAAGGCCTCCAGCTTTGGTGACTTCTGTATATATAGTACCATATCGCGTGACCCCTGTAAACGATTTTCTCTTCTCCCTCGGGCAACCCCAGGAGCGTCAAGAAGTCCATGGCAAATCTAAGCAGAGATCCTGGCGCACCTGGGGTTAGTTTGTCGTGTTTCTATAACAGAATGAGCGATATTAGAGGAATACAGACTCCGAAATCGAATTCTCTACAGGTTTCCCTCTTTGAATGAAGAGATATAGAGATAACAGAAGAGACCAGCTGCACCATGATGGCCTCATGCGGCGCATCTATGGCGGAGCTTTTTCTTTTTCCGCCAGGGTGGTCAAGGCGGAATTATCTGCCTCCCTGTCCTCTGTAGCCAATTATCAAAGAGCAGGCTTTTCCATAACGAATCAATAGTATGTCAGAACCCACAAAGACCGTTCTTGTCACAGGCGCCGCCGGCTATATCGGCTCGACGCTTTCGCGCCTGCTTGTCGAAAGGGGCTATTTAGTGAGGGGCCTCGATATCCTCACGTTCGGAGGCGGGTCTCTCGACACCCTGCAGGGGCACCCCGCCTTTTCGCTCGTTAAGGGTGACATCAGAAACGAAGCTGATCTCGAAATAGCTCTTGAGGACTGCGGCGCCGTGGTCCATCTCGCGGCGATTGTAGGCGATCCCGCTTGTGCGAAAAATCCTGATCTTGCGAGGGAGACCAACTGGGAGGCCTCTAGAAGGCTTTTTGACCTCTGCCTTTCAAAAGATCACGTGAAGCGCTTTCTCTTCGCCTCCACCTGCAGCAACTATGGCAAGATGGAAGGCGAGGGCTTCGTTCATGAGGACTCTCCTCTGAGGCCCGTCTCTCTTTACGCCGAGCTCAAAGTGAAGTTTGAAGAGTATATTCTCGGGGCGCCGGCCCGTGCTGATTTCATCCCCACGTCGCTCCGTTTCGCCACGGTGTACGGTCTGTCCCACCGGATGCGCTTTGACCTCACCGTCAACGAGTTTGTGAAAGATGCCTTTCTCAATAGAGAGCTGGTCATCTACGGCGAGCAGTTCTGGCGCCCATACTGCCATGTAAGTGACATTGCCCGCGCCTGCCTCCTGGTCCTTGTGAGCGACGGTGAAAAAGTGAGGCGCCAGGTCTTCGGCGTCGGCGACACGGGGGAGAATTACCAGAAGAAGATGCTTGCCGATGAAATCTTGAAAGTGCTCCCTGACACCGCGGTAAAGTATGTCCACAAGGCCGAGGACCCCCGGGACTACCGTGTTGATTTCTCAAGGATCAGGGACACTCTCGGCTTTACCATTACAAAGACTGTCCCCGGGGGGATCATGGAAGTCTATGAAGCTCTCAGGGATAAAAGGATACAAGATCCGAATGACCGCAGATACTACAACAGTTGACAGGAAGATGATACCCCTCTCGGTGCCCAACCTCTGCGGCAATGAGTGGAGCTATCTCAAGGAGTGCCTCGATACAGGGTGGGTCTCGACGGCAGGCCCCTTTGTGACACGTTTTGAAAAGGCTGTTGCAGGCTATACGGGCGCCATGTATGCGGTGGCGTGCATAAGCGGCACCGCAGGGCTTCATGTGGCATTGAGGCTTGCCGGCGTCGAGGCGGGAGACGAGGTCATAGTGCCCGCGGTGACCTTTATAGCACCGGTCAATGCCGTGAGGTACCTCTCCGCGGAGCCGGTGTTCATGGACTGCGACGATTTTCTCAATATTGATGCCGGGAAAGTCCTGCGCTTCTGCGAAGAGGAATGCGAGCTTACTGCTCTTGGCCTCAGGAACAGGAGCTCCGGGAGAATGCTGAAAGCTCTGGTGCCGGTCCATGTCTTCGGCACTCCCTGCGACATGGATGCCCTTCTGAGCATTGCAGAAAAGTTTTCCCTGAAAGTGGTGGAAGACGCCTCTGAAAGTCTCGGCTCATGGCGCACCACAAGTCGCGGGAGGGTCCATACCGGCACGGAAGGCCATCTGGGAGTCATCTCTTTTAACGGGAACAAGATTGTCACCTCAGGCGGTGGCGGCATGATCCTCACCAATGATGAGAATCATGCCAGGAGGGCGCGCTATCTCACTACCCAGGCAAAGGACGATGAGGTGCGCTTCATTCATCACGAGACAGGCTATAACTACCGCCTCACCAACACCCAGGCAGCCCTGGGGCTTGCACAGTGTGAGAATCTTGAGCGATTCAAAGCCGTGAAGAAGAAAAACCGAGACCTCTATAAGAAAGAGCTTGGCAAAGTGACGGGGCTCTCTTTCATCGGGGCCCCCAACACAGCAGACCCCAACTTCTGGCTTACTGCGGTGGCTATAGATAAAGATCTCTGCGGTATTGACAGAGATACCGTGATGAAAGCGCTTGCCGCAAGAAAGATTGAAACGCGCCCCCTCTGGGAGCTGAACCACCTGCAGAAACCATACCATGACAATCAGCATTACCGGATAGAAAAAGCCCTTCTTTTCCGGGAACAGCTCCTCTGCCTCCCCTCAGGCACAGGCCTCACGGAAAATGATGTGGCACAAGTCACTACAGCGCTCATAGAGATTATGGGAAAAGCCAATGGATAGCAGCAAGCTTGCGCAGATCAAGGTGGGCCCTGAGCTCACCGTAAGAGACGGCCTCCAGAGAATGGATATCCAGGGGGAAAAGATCCTTTTCATCGTTGACGAGCAGGAGCGCCTCATCGGCACGGCCACCGACGGCGACGTAAGACGCTGGATCCTCGGCGGCGGGCCCCTTGACGCCACTCTTGGAGAGGCTATGTATCGCACGCCTACGTCAATAAAAATAGAGAAGAAGCCCGACAAGGAAGAGATAAGAACCATAATGATCACCAGAGGCATTGAGTACCTCCCCCTCGTAGACGGCGAAGAGAGGATTGTGCAGGTCATCAGTTGGAGGATGATCTCCGACAGGGCTTTCTCCCTGAGGAAAGGCGAGCAATGCGCCATCCCAGTCGTTGTGATGGCGGGAGGGGAAGGCTCGCGGCTTTCGCCATATACAAGAATTCTCCCCAAGGCACTTATCCCTGTGGGAGATGTGCCTATCGTGGAGCTTATCATAGAGCGTTTCATTGAGTTCGGCTGCGACGAGTTCTATCTTTCGCTCCATCACAAGTCAGAGATAATCAAGAGCTATTTCGAGTCGATAGAGCGCTCCTACCGGCTTCATTACATACTTGAGGAGAAGCCTATGGGGACAGCAGGGAGTCTTTCATTGATGAGAAACTCCCTCAGAAGCACCTTCTTCCTCAGCAACTGCGATATCCTCATTGATGCCGACTACGGTGACATTCTTAAGTTTCACAAGGAAAACTCCCATCAAATCACCATCGTGGGCTCAATCAAGCGCATCACCATCCCTTACGGTATCTGCGAGATATCCATTGACGGGCAGCTCACCTCCCTGGTGGAAAAGCCAGGTTTTGACTATTTCGTCAACACCGGGATGTATGTGCTGGAGCCCCCGGTGCTTGAGAAAATCGCCGACGGCACTGTTATCGACATGACCGATCTCATTACGCAGCTCCTTGCAGAAAATGAAAAGATAGGCGTCTATCCTGTGTCAGAGAAATCATGGGTTGACATAGGCCAGCTTGAGGGCCTTCACAAATTGGTTAAGAGGATAGGGACATGACAGGAAAATCCCTTCTGCTCATCGGCGGCGGCGGGCACTGCAGGTCATGCATTGACGTCATTGAGTCTCATGGTGAGTTCACCGTGAGGGGGATCATTGACAAGCCTGAGAAAGTAGGCGGGGAAGTCCTGGGCTACCCGGTACTGGGCACCGATGAGGAGATAAAGCAGTACACTGGCGAGCACTGCTTCTTCCTGGTCACCCTCGGCCAGATTGAGTCACCCAAGAGGCGGAGAGAGCTTTTCGAGATGGTGAAGCATCTTGGAGGCTCCTTTGCGGTGATAGTCTCTCCCCGCGCCTATGTCTCAAGGCATGCGAGCCTCGGGGAGGGGACTATTGTCATGCACAATGCATTGGTGAATGCCGGCGCTTCCGTGGGAAAGAACTGCATTGTCAATACAGGCGCCATTGTTGAGCATGACGCCGTCATAGGCGATCATTGTCACATCGCCCCTGGTGCCATCGTAAATGGCGGTGTGATTGTTGGGAAAAATACCTTCATCGGGAGCGGCGCCGTATCCCGCCATGAGATAGTCATCGCAGAGAACAGCTTTATAAGGGCCCAGAGCATGGTGAAATCGGGCACCGGCGACGGGGCGCAGGGGACGGGGAGGCAGGTATTTCCTCAGGGCTCATGAGCGTATTTCTCATTGCCGAGGCAGGAGTGAACCACAACGGCGATCTTGGCCTTGCGATGAGGCTCATTGATGCCGCTTGTGAAGCGGGTGCCGATGCCGTAAAGTTCCAGACCTTCCGATCGGAGCGCCTAGTCTGCCGCCATGCAGGGAAGGCCGAGTATCAGAAATTGACGACCGGCGAGGCAGAATCCCAGCTCACCATGCTCAAGAGGCTCGAGCTTGACGAGGAGAACCACCGAAAGCTCCTCGGGCATTGCAGGGGAAAGGGCATAGAATTTCTCTCATCACCCTTTGACCTGGAGAGCATAGATCTCCTTGCAGGCCTGGGGCTTGCGACTTTGAAAATCCCCTCGGGGGAGATCACCAATATCCCCTATCTCAGGAAGATCGGTGCCCTGGGGAAAAAGCTGATAGTCTCGACGGGGATGGCCACTCTTGGGGAGATTGAGCAGGCCCTCGGGGTACTCACAGAGGCCGGCACTGCAAGAGATTGCATCACGATCCTCCACTGCACCACCGAGTATCCTGCTCCCTTTGAGGAGGTAAACCTCCTTGCAATGGAGACTCTCAGGGAGGCCTTCAAGGTGAAAGTGGGCTATTCCGATCATACTGAGGGCATAGAAGTGGCTCTTGCCGCCGTGGCCCTCGGCGCAGAGGTGCTGGAAAAGCATTTCACGCTTGATAAAACCTTGGAGGGACCCGATCACAGGGCGTCGCTTGAGCCTGGGGAACTTGCCCTTCTGGTGAAATCGATAAGGAACGTAGAACTGGCGATGGGAAACGGCATTAAGGCGCCAGGTAAAGGCGAGCTGAAGAACATGGAATCAATAAGAAAAAGCCTGGTGGCCTCAGAAAAAATCAGAAAAGGCGACCGCTTCACTGCTACCAACCTTGCAGTGAAGAGGCCGGGGACCGGTATTTCACCTCATTTCTGGGACAGTGTGATTGGAAAGTATGCAAAGAGGGATTTTGACCTCGATGAGCTTATTGAATTGTAAATAATCTTTGTGAGAACACTTTTCATCGGCACAGTTGAGTTCAGCAGGAAAACCCTTCAAGAGATGATTCGTCTGGGTGCTGACATTGCAGGCGTTGTGACAAAAGAGCGCTCTGTCTTCAATGCGGACTATGCCGATCTGGTGCCGCTTTGCAAGGAGCATTCAATCCCCTTTCATTTCACCACTTCAATCAATAGTGAAGAGACGGGGCAATGGATCGAGTCAATAAGACCTGATTATATTTTCTGTTATGGATGGTCGCAGCTTATCAAGAGACATATTCTGGAGATTCCCCGTTTTGGCGTGATCGGTTATCACCCCGCACAGCTCCCCCGCAATAGGGGCAGGCACCCTTTGATATGGGCGCTAGTGCTTGGTCTTAAAGAAACAGCCTCGACATTTTTTTTCATGGATGAAGGCGTCGACAGTGGTGATATCCTCAGCCAGGAAAGGGTGGATATCACCTATGATGACGACGCTGGTTCCCTCTATCACAAAGTAGTGAACACTGCTCTGCAGCAGATTGAAGGATTCCTGCCTCACCTTGAAAAGAATGAATTCAAAAGAATACCCCAGGAGCACACTGAAGCAACCTATTGGAGAAAGAGGTGTAAAAACGATGGCCTGATTGATTTCAGAATGTCCAGCAGGGCCATCTATAATCTTGTGAGAGCTCTCACCCGGCCTTATGTAGGTGCCCACCTCATCTATGGAGGCAAGGAAATAAAAGTTTGGAAAGCAGCAGAAGTGCGCTTTACTGATAACTCTCTTGAACCCGGAAAAATTATCAAAGTAGAGGGTCGGTCAATTCTTGTGAAATGTTATACCGATGCCGTGAGGCTGCTTGAGCATGAGGCTTCTTCCCTCCCTTGCGAAGGGGAATATATTTTATGAGAAAGGTGCTTGTGGTCGCCGTTCATCCTGATGATGAGACTTTGGCGTGTGGAGGCACGTTGCTCCGCCACAAGAGCATGGGTGATGAAGTTTACTGGCTGATTATTACGGAAATGACAAAAGGAAAGGGTTTTCAAGAACATACTATCCGAAAGAGACAAAAGGAGATAAAGAGAGTCGCTGAACATTATGGATTCGCAAAGACTTTTCAAATGAATATCCCTACTGCCTGTCTCGATCAAGTCCCTCTATCGGTGCTCGTTGAAAAAATCACTTCCATACTTCACTCTTTGGAGCCGGAAGTGCTCTATCTGCCTTTTGCAAATGATGTGCACAGCGATCACCGAATTGTTTTTCAGGCGTCCCAGAGCTGTGTGAAAGCTTTCAGGAGTCCCTTTTTAAGAACTGTACTGATGATGGAGACAATCAGCGAGACCGATAATGTGCTTGATCCCAGGGGGACTTGTTTTTGTCCCAATTACTTTGTTGATATCACGGAATTTCTAGACGTGAAAGTGAGGATAATGAATATTTACAAGGGTGAAACAGGGAAGCATCCTTTTCCCCGGAATTCAGAAGTGTTGAAAGCTCTGGCATTACTGAGGGGAGCGCAGGCATTCTGCCGTTATGCAGAGGGCTTTATGCTGATCAAGCAGATTGTATGAAAAGAATATGCGTTTTTACCGGTTCAAGGGCCGAATATGGCATTCTCAAGCCTTTAATTGACAAGATCAATGAGCATAGTGATCTCAGCCTTTCCCTTCTTGTGTCTGGCATGCACCTCTCGCCGGAATTTGGACTGACCTACAGGGACATAGAAAGGGATGGGGTGGTCATCAACGAGAAGGTGGAAATGCTTCTCAGTTCCGATTCACCGGTAGGCATCACAAAGGCTATCGGTCTGGGAATGATTAGTTATTGCGAGGCGATCCAGAGACTATGTCCCGACATACTTCTGGTGCTTGGAGACCGTTTTGAGGCGTTTTCTTTTGCAACAGCGGGCTATGTCTCCAGAGTGCCGATAGCACATCTGCACGGAGGTGAGGCAACCTTCGGGCTTATTGACGAGGGCTTCCGCCATTGCATCACAAAAATGAGTCATCTGCATTTTACTTCAACAGAGACCTACCGACAGAAAGTAATCCAGATGGGAGAATGCCCGGAGTCTGTATTCTGCGTCGGTGCTCTGGGAATAGATGCCATCAGAGCAATGAAATTCATGGCTAAAGATGAATTGGAGAAAGATTTGGAGATCCGATTCAAAGAGCACAATCTTCTTGTCACATTTCACCCCGTGACCCTTGAACATGATTCGTCCGAGAAGCATTTCAAAACGTTACTTGAGGCCCTTATGATGCTTCAAGATACGATGATTCTCTTTACCAAAACGAATGCTGATAACGATGGCAGGATTATCAACAAAATGATTGATGAATTTGCCGCTTCTAATCCTTCTGTGTCCGCCGCTTTCTCTTCCCTGGGACAGCATAGATATATGTCGCTGATGAAATATGTCGATGCGGTGGTGGGAAACTCTTCAAGTGGCATTATTGAAGCACCATCGTTCAATATAGGCACTGTCAACATAGGTGACAGGCAGTTGGGGAGAGTAAAGGCCGAAAGTATCATAGATTGCGAGCCTTCACTTGAGGGTATTTCAAAAGCCTTTTTAAAGCTATATTCTGAAGATTTTATAAGAGCAGTCGCAGAGGTGACAAACCCTTATGATTCAGGCGGCGCCGTGCTGAAGATAGTGGAAGCGCTTGCCAATTGTGACCTTGGCAAATTAGGCATGAAGAGATTTTATGATGTCATTTTTAATGTTAAGAAGAAGGAAGGCCAATAATACTGTGGAAGAGCATTTCAATTTTCATCTTGCTACAAACCTTACCCACGGAATAGGGTGCTCAAGGAAAATAGGGGATTTTCTTCCTGAGAAAGCTTTTCGCACAATTCATTTGATGGTTGATGAAGGTGTGGAAGCTCATTCACGCTATCATGAAGAAATAAGAAACCTTCTTGAAAAGAAATCAAGAAAAATTTTCTGTCAAGTGCTCAGGGGCTCTGAAGAACCCGATTATGATTACCTTGATGAAGTGGCAGGGAGAGCGCGGAACCTGGGCGACCTCGATCTCCTCATCGGGGTGGGCGGAGGCTCCTGCCTCGACACGGCCAAGGCCGTGGCGGTCCTGGTCACCAACGGGGGTAAGGGCATTGAATACCGGGGCTTTGACAAAGTGATGAATCCCGGGGTGCCCACCCTTCTCATCCCTTCGACGGCAGGGACAGGCAGTGAGGCCACTATCAATGCCGTGTTCATTGACAAGCATGAGAAAAAGAAGCTTGGCATCAACGGGCGATATATGTCGGCCACCTATGCCATGCTTGACGCGGAGTGGACTCTGAGCTGCCCGAAGGCCGTGGCTGTCTCATCGGGAATGGACGCTCTCACTCATACCCTTGAGAGCTTCATGTGCAAGAAGGCGAATCCTCTCACGAGGTTCTACAGCAGGGAGGCCTTCAGGCTCCTCTATCATGCGCTTCCGTGCCTTGTCGAGGATCCAGGGAACAAGGAGAAGAGGCAAGACCTTCTGCGGGGAAGCTACCTCGCAGGGATTGCCCTCTACAACTCCGGTTCGGGGATATCGGGGGCTCTTTCCTATCCTATTGGCGTTCATTACAAGGTACCACATGGCATGGCTGGTGCGGTCTTTCTTGCCACCGTGGTGGAATATAACGTGGAGCGGGGCTACCGCGACTATGCAGAGCTTTATGACCTCATTGAGCCGGGGAGTGCGCTGCCCTGCGAGGAAAAGAACAGGCGCTTCTCACATCTGCTTTCCGAGCTCTCAGGCAAAATTGAAGTGCCGCAATATCTTGACAGGTGGGGCATCACAAAAGATAACATCGAAGAGGTGGCACAGTTGATGCTTCCCCTCCAGGCAGCCTTTGACCAGAACCCCGTGCCCTTCTCTGCTGACGCCGACGCGAAGGCGATGCTGAAAAAGCATGTGCAGCATTAAGAAATCACAGCTACCAAATGAAATTTCGTTATCCTGCTGACCCTCTATGAAACAAGAGAAATATCATAAATATGTCTTTGACTCCGGAAACAGGACATTTATAGGCAACTTTGAAGAGATGTACTCCAATGAATCATCAGAATGCTTTGATTCATGGCATCAGGATGACAGCAGGCATCTTGCAAGAAAAATTTCTCTCGCGGTGCTTGAAGGGTACAATTTTGATTCAATCGTTGATATTGGATGTGGGAAAGGGGCTTTTACCCATGTAATGAAAAAGAGAAACAATAGAGTTTTTGGTGTTGATATCGCTCCCACGGCGCTCACAATAGCTGCGGAGAGATATCCTGACATAGATTTTCACTGTCTTGATATCAGAGATAAAAGATCACTGGAAGAATATTTTATTGAGAAGGTAAAAAATAAAGCCGATTTGATACTCTGCAGTGAGGTGCTTTCTTATATTGAGAAATGGCCTGATATGGTAGAGCTTTTTTCGTTGAATGCGCACTATTTTCTGACCACTCTCTATATTCCAGAGCACCCCATCGGCTATGTCAAAAGTGAAGATGAGCTGATGAAAGCAATCAAGACATATTTTACTGTAAGAGAATGGATCTCCCTCAGAACAGCACGGGCTTCAATAATATTTGCAGAATCAAAAAAGAAAAGGAGTACCACTCATGCCAGGCTTTGAAGTATTCGGAAAAGAAGAACAGGCAGCAATAAACGAAATATTTGAGTTAAACGGCGGTATTCTCTTTGCCCATGGTTTCGATGCAATGCGCAAAGGTGTGTACCGCGTAAGAGAGTTCGAAACAGCCTTTGCCAAAAAGATGAAAGTGCCCTATGCCCAGGCGGTGGCCTCAGGAACGGCGGCACTGAAGGTTGCCCTTAAGGCGTTGGGGATAAAAAGAGGTGATGAAGTGATAATTCCTGCCTTCACCTTTGTCGCCACTGCGGAGACGGTGCTCGACGTGGGGGCGATCCCTGTTATTGTTGATATAGATGAAACGCTCAATATTGATCCTGCCTGCATGGAAGCAGCCATAACCAAAAAGACGAAAGCGGTAATCCCTGTTCATATGCTGGGAGCTCCTACCGAGATGGACAGGATAATGGAAGTGGCGAAAAAGCATGAAATCAGGGTGCTTGAGGACAATGCCCAGGGCTGCGGGGGATCCTTCAAGGGAGAAATGCTTGGGACGATAGGGGATATGGGGACATTCAGCCTTGACGCGGGGAAAGTGATTCACACCGGAGAGGGCGGTATGGTCCTCACCAAAGACAGAGAGCTGTTTATAAAGGCTCGAGCCTATCACGATCATGGCCATGAGTACAGTACCACGGTAGGCCGCGCAGCGGAAAAGGCCCTGTTAACAGGATTCAACTACCGTATGTCAGAGTTCCAGGGAGCAATAGGATTGGTGCAGCTCTCAAAGCTTGACATGATACTGGAGAAACAGAGGGAAAACAAGAAAAAGCTTAAAGATGCTTTGAAAGGGCTCCCCTATAGATTCCGCAGGATAACTGACGCGGAGGGCGAACTTGGCGACTGTATCGTCTTTTTCCTTTACTCAAAGGAAAAGGCATTGGAGTTTGCAAGAAAAATGGGAGAGAAAGGCCTTGGCACTAAAAACCTGCCTGATGCCATTTGCTGGCATTTCGCAAGGCACTGGCGCCATATGTTTGAAGAGCATGGGTTCTATGAGAAGACCTGGGAGAAGGAATGGGCTGTCTCTGCTGATTTGCTTGAGCGCTCTATCGCACTTCCCGTCATGGTGAAGATGACTGACGAGCGTATCGCTTTTATTGTGGAGTCCATCTTAGCAATAGCAGACCAAGTCAGATAAGTGCGATTTGTTAACTTAAAACCGCCTTTCTTTATTTCTTGAGGTTAAACAAAGTCACCCATGAGCGGTTACTTAAAATGGCAATAGAAATAAGATTTGCAACAGAGAATGAATCTAATAAATGTAATAAGATATTGGTTGATCTTTACGGGAAGAATTATTATGGTGTTGATGCAAGATTTATTAAATGGAAAAAAGCATCACCATTTAAATTGCCGCAAGAAAATGCCAATTCTTTATTCATGATAGCTGTAGAAAATTCTAATGTCCTGGCATTGCAATCTTTCTTGCCGAGCAAGGTGATTGTTGAAGGTAAAGAGTTCCAAGCGATTTGGACTACAGAATGGATAAATATTTCCAATATAAAAGGTCTTGGAAGGAATGTTTTTAGAGCACTCCAAACACACGCAAATATAAACTGTTTTTTTGGGGCAAATTCTTTTTCCGCCAATGCATGCACAAAAATTGGCTGGGAAATAATAAATAATATCGAGAGAATGCTGTATGTGATTAATAAGGAAAAGCTTTGTGAGTTGTTTGGCTATAAACCTAAAAGTGAGCAATTCTATTTCGTTAATGAAAAGTTTCCATTCGTGAAAGACGTCAATCATTTTGTGTGTGAGGATATAAATATAATTTCGGACAGATATTTTTCCGAAGCAATATCTCGTTTTTCTTCTCTTTCATATAGGGGATTGGACTTTATAGAGTGGCGATATTATAGGCATCCTTACTTAAAGTATTTTGTTATATCACTTGATGCTTATGGAAAATCAGGAATAGCTGTGCTTCGTGTTGAGCAAGTGAAAGATAGTTCATTAAATGTGGTTCGAGTTCTTGATATTTTACCTTCACGAGGATTTGAAGAAGATTTAGCTATAGCAATTATAACTTTTGGCAAGAAAAACAATGCTGTTCTTGTAGATTTCTTTTGCGTTTCATCTAAGTATGCTAGGGAGTTATGCCCTTTTCCCTATTTGGGTTTGGATGAGCATATTTCTTATGATATCCCTATGTTGTTTCAGCCCATTGAAGTCAGAGAGAGGAAAAGTATAAATTTTGCTATAGATATGCCAAGTTGCCCAAAAGGATTTGATTTAAAATCATTTTATGCTACGAAGTCTGATGCCGAACAGGATGTCGCACTCAATGATGACTATAAAACGCCAATAATATGATGCAAATTGTTAGAACAGTTTATGACAATTCCCCAGTTTATCACAACGTCGCCTCACCCTAGATATGAATTTCTGACATCCACGCCCCACCACTAACAATTTTAGTGAATTTATGTTTGCTCATATGTGATGAATGAAATGAAATACTTGGCTTTCATCCCCGCTCGTGCCGGCTCCAAGGGTATCCCTGGCAAGAATAAAAAGCTGCTCGGGGGAAAACCGCTTATACAATATACTATCGAGGCAGCACAACAAAGCAAATATATAAATGAGATATTTATCTCGACCGATGATGATGAGATAATACTGTTGTCCCGCTCTCTTGGAATAGATATCCCATATAAAAGGCCTCTTGAACTGGCATTGGATACTTCTGATATTATGGATGCAGTATTCCATGTGATTGAATGGAAACAAAAACGTGGTGAAGCAATCTGTGATAATTTGGTATTGCTGCAACCTACGTCACCTCTCCGCAATAGCATAGATATTGATGGCGCGATAGAAGAATTCACGAGAAAAAATTCAAAAAGCCTGATAAGTATCAATGAGATGATGGAACACCCCTATGAATGTATAAAGTTCACCGCCAGAGGATGGCAGTTTCTTGAAAAGCCAAAGAAAAAAGTAATCCGGAGGCAGGACTATTCCGAAAAATATTATTATATCAATGGCGCCATATATATGGCAAATATTGAGTTTCTCAGAGAAAACAAGGCTTTCATTGTAGAAGGAGTCACTGATGTGTATTTGATGACTCAGGAGAAATCAATAGATATTGATGAAACCCTCGACTTTATGATGGCAGAGTTCTATCTTCATGCCGGTCCATGAACATTAAAAAAATATTCTTTTTTACATATACTCATGCCGCCCAGAACAGGCTGGAAAGATACGGGACCGATATATTCAAGCGCTATGGCTATGATGTTGAAATATGGGACTTCATGCCGATAATCTATCCCCATTATCATAGCGATCAAAAGGAGAACAACCTCCTGAGGTATGAGTATTATAAAATATTCAACAATGTGGAGGGTTTTATCACGAACTTGAGAGGAATGGAAAAAGAGAGTTTCATAGTCTCTTTTCTTCCATATAATCAAAAGACCCATCCTATTTATAGGGAAATCTCGTTGCGCGACTTGGCTTATTCTGTTTTTGTAGCCAATGCGCTACCCGCAGGATCCGTCTCCAACAATTGGAGATGTAGGGTTCTCGGTTTAATGAAAAAGTTCAAAAAGCTCAATTGGAATAACCTGAAAAGTTTTGTGTTTCATAGAATACCTTTTTCTCAACTGGGGGTGAGTCCTGCAGCAGTTAGTTTAATGGGCGGCGAGCGCTCTGGAGATATACTTAAAATGTTTCCTGTGGGGCAGAGCACAAAAAAGGTATGGGCTCATCAGATGGATTATGATGATGTATTAAGAGAGAGTGCAACTAAAGTTCAAGAAAAAGATATTGCGGTGTTTATTGATGATGATATGCCATTCCATAAAGAGTATAAACTTTTCAAAGTAAAGCCTTTCGTGACTGCTGACCGATATTATTCAAGCATTAATAATTTTTTTAATACAATTGAGAAAGAATTTAAGATAAGAGTCGTTATTGCCGGTTGTCCCCGCTCCAGTTACACAGATAGAATAAACTGTTTTGGGGGAAGAGATATACACTTGAAAAAGACCCCTGAACTGGTGAGAAGTGCCAGATTTTGTATCGTGCATGCAAGTACCGCAATAAACTATGTGGTTGCCTATAGAAAGCCATTTCTCCTTATCTCCTCTGATGAATTGGATAAGAGTCTTATCGCCGGAGTGATCAATAATTTTTCACGATTATTTTCAAAGAAAAAGATTAATATAGAAAGTCCTAGTATTGGAAATTTAAAGGATGAGTTGGTAGTCAATAACAGTTTATATGATGAGTATATGAATTCATATATCAAAAAGAGAGGTTCGAAAGAAAAACTGTTATGGGAGATATTCATAGAAGAATTAAAAGCCCTGTAAGCTCGGGAAAGCGTAAGGAATAATTGACTTGAAAGTGATAACACTAACGAAAGGTTCATGCAAATAATAATGCCGCAGTTTGCAGATCACATTGAGCGGATTGTTCAGGCGATGTCCATTAAATATAATAACATGGTCTATGAAATGAAGGCGAATGGTATCGATATAATAGTGCTCTCTCTGGGAGAGGCTTTTTTTGATATCCCTTTGTTTCATTTTGATGATCTGCCTTATCCGGCTCTTTATCATTACTCTCATTCAAGGGGAGTGCAGGAGCTGAGGAAAAAGCTCGCCCAGTACTATACTCACCAATATAGCGTCAATGTGAATCCAGACGAAGAAATAATCGTGACTGCGGGGTCCAAAATTGCTATTCACATGGCCTTTATGGCTATTCTTAATCCCGGCGATGAGGTAATCATTCATGAGCCGGCATGGGTGAGCTATCCCGAACAAGTAAGGCTCTGCCACGGGATTCCGGTTCTTGTTCCTTATCATGAGACAATTATGGATTTGGGGAAATATGTCACGAGCCGAACAAAGGTTATAGTGCTAAATAATCCTCATAATCCAAGAGGATACGTGGCATGGGAGGCAGAAATTGAGTATCTCCACGAATTAGCTAAGATGCGCGATATTTTCTTGCTGGCAGATGAAGCATATAGTGATTTTCTGCTTAATCCTGATGAATTTATCTCCTGCGGATGGTTTGATTCTCAGAAGAAACACACCATAATCTGCAATTCCATGTCAAAAAATTATGGCATGTCAGGGTGGCGTATCGGGTATATAATTTCGAATCCCGAGCTCATTGCTCATATATTGAAAATTAATCAGCACCTTATCACCTGTCCCTCCACGATTCTTGAGTTTTATCTGGCAAAGCATTTCGATGATATCCTGAGCATAACCAAACCTCAGATCCGTGATGTAGTGGAAAAGCGGAGTGCGATTGCCTCTTTTATGGACTCATTAGAAATGAGGTATTTGCCAGGGTCGGCTACTTTTTATTTCTTTGTTTCGATTGAGCAATCCAGGCTTCGCTCCGAGGAGTTTTGTACCCGTTTGCTTGACGAGTACCATGTGAGCACTGTGCCAGGTCTAGGTTACGGGGAATCCTGCGACAGGCACATAAGGGTCTCCGTTGGAACAGAGAGTATGGAGAGAACTCTTCATGGGATAAGGATGATAAAAGAGTTGATTTCAAAGACATCTGAAGATTCAGGAGCAGCACAATAAAGAATTCCCCACCTCTCTCTTCGGGTACTCTTAATGGCTGTGAAATATTGGTGAGATCATGCGCCGATGTAAAACATGATGATATTGTTCTCATCATCACTGAAAAGGAAACTTTTGAAATTGGAGAGGCAATTTCTCGTGTGGCCAGGGAGATCACCTCTGAGGTAAGCCATATGACCATAAAGCTTCTGCTTTTGCACGGCGAGTCCCCGCCCTCTAATGTAGCGGAAAAAATGGAGAAGAGTAATGTAATATTCTCTCTTACCCGTAAATCCATTGCCCATACACAGGCCCGATACAATGCAACAGAGGCAGGCGCCAGATTTTTGAGTCTGCCTGATTATTCTTTTGATGTTTTAGAGAGCCCAGCGCTCAAGGCAGATTTCAGGGCTCTCACTCAACTATCCTTTGCTCTTGCAGAGTTGCTTACCAAAGGTCATAATCTCAGAATTTCATCTTCAAAGGGGACAGAGTTTTCATGTCAAATCACCGGCCGGACTGCAAATGCCGCTCCTGGCTGGTGCTGGAAGGCAGGTGTCTTGGCTTCACCTCCTGATGCAGAGACCAATATTTCTATTATAGAAGAGAGCAGTCATGGTGTTCTCGTTATTGACGGAAGTATTCCATGTACCGAGATAGGGAAATTAGAGCAGCCATTGAAATTGCGGGTAAATAATGGCAAAGTGATAGGTATTGAAGGCAATCACGCAGATACGCTGGCTCATTTGTATGATAGGCTTAACATCCCGGCCACGAGAATTCCTGCGGAATTCGGTATCGGGCTTAATCCTTATGCAAAAGTGAAAGGTGTCATGCTTGAGGATGAGGGATGCATGGGCACTATTCATATCGGGATGGGTTCTAATAAGACAATAGGCGGAAATATAGAGATTCCATTTCATTTAGATCATGTGATATGCGCACCTACCGTGCTGCTGGATGAAAAGATTATCATTGAAGAGGGTAAGCTTGTCGTATTTTAGGAGAGGTCTATTATGAATGCGATAGAGTGGCTTCTGCAAATACCGCAAAAAAACGCCAGGCGTGATTTTTTGATAGACACAATCTCTCAAAGAATGATTACCTTTGAGGAGTATCATAGAGCAGCACTTGCAATAGCCCAGGATTTAAAGAAGCGCGGACTGGGTAGAGGTGACAGAGTCGCTTTATTGTTGAATAATTCATCAGCACTTGCCACAATTTATTTGGGATGTTTGTATGCGGGGCTTGTTACCGTCCCAATCAATCCGATTTTTAATACCAAAGAGATTGAATTCATGGTTTCTTACAGCAAGGCGAAAATACTTGTGGTCTCGCCGGAGACTTTTCAGCAAGTCAATAAATCGAAAATCATTGCTGACGGCATAAAGATTCTTGCCCTGCTGGACAGAAAGAATTTAAAGGAACTTTCAATCGGGATAGAAGTATGGGATACTGAAAAACTTGAGCTTGAACCGGATATCTCGCCTTTTGAAGGGGTTTCCTCAGAAGATATTATGACCATTGTGTTTACCTCAGGAACGACTGCCCATCCTTCAGCGGTAGTACACAAAATAGCTGATATGATTGATAATGCCAGACTATTTAACAGTGCAATGAAAATAGGGCCTGACAATCGTTTTTACGGAATTCTGTCAATGACTTATCTGGGAGGGTACTATAATCTATTGATGCTACCCTATGTGGGAACATCAAGTGTGGTATTATCCCATGCATTTGATGCGAGGCTTGCACTGGATTTTTGGGGTCCTGCTCAAAGAAACCATGTGAATACTCTGTGGCTTGTGCCCACAATTCTCTCAATATTATTAAGAACAGACAGAGGGCAGGAGGGCGAAAGATTCTGTCGGGAGAATGTCAGACTCTCTCTGGTGGGGACAGCACCTCTCCCACTAAAACTCCGTCATGATTTTGAAAAGAAATACGGAGTTACTCTTTATGAAAACTATGGTCTCACGGAAACCTTTTTCATTACCACAAACATTCCCTATACCCCCATTATTGATGGGAGCGCAGGAAAGGTTCTCCCGGGGATTGAGTTGCAGATAAGGGATCCTCAAGGGAATTCGTTGACTCAAGACCTCGAAGGTGAGATTTATGTCAAGACTCCTTATATTATGAAAGAGATCAGCAACCCGGACAAGGATGCCCCTTTGGGTTTTTCAAAAATAGACTGGTTTGCCACTGGTGATATTGGAAGGTTGGAAGATAGCGCTTGTCTTTATATTACTGGCCGTCTCAAGGATATGATCATACGGGGAGGGATAAATATTAGTCCTTCTTCAATTGAGCGTATATTGACATCACACCCCGGCGTTATGGAATGTGCTGTGATAGGTGTGCCTCATGACATATATGGAGAAGGCATTGCTGCCATAATAAAGATTAAGCCGGGTATAAAGTTCGAGGATATGAAAACAGAGCTCATTAAAATGTGCAAGGAGCATCTTGGTGCAACGAAACAGCCCTCATATATTTTAGAGATAGAGGAATTTCCGTACAACGCCGCAGGGAAGATTCAAAAATCAAAACTGAAGGCATGGACAGAAGCCAGGATCTCAAGAGAATGAATGGAAAATCATCAGAATACCCCTATGCTTGTGTATGATTCTCGGTATTAGCCATATAACCCTCATTTCCTCAGATCTTCAATCAGATATTACGTATCTAAAAAAGTTCGGATATAGTGCACTTTTCAGGGAAGAAGGGATTCCCGATCAGATTGAAAAGAGAAAGTTCTTGAGCTCTCAGTATCAATTTGTATCAATGGCTTTTTGCCAGAGTGAAACAGGAATCCCTATAGAACTGATTCATTACAGAGATACTATGATACCGTCAGATTCGTCATTTGTACCTTTATTTGAGGGAGCAGAGACAAGCGCGGCAATAAGAGAAGATGAGGCAATAAAAGATATTGTGAAAGACTCTTTATCCTTCGGAGAACCACTCGTTTGTCTCGATCAGGTGTTTGGGAGTCATTTTATCTATTCAAATACCTTAAAGGATCCGGTATCTTTAAATATTCTTTTACATAAGATTAATAATTATGAGAACAATCTTTCCTGCTGGTGCAGTGCTCTGGGATGTAAAGTCACTAAGAATGGAATCACAGGAAAAGGAACAAGATGGGGCAAAGTGGGGTTTGGAGACTTGTTTAATAAGTGGAGAGGCTCCATTCTTCTCTATGAAGCGGATTATATTGACAGGAAGAGTTGGTATCTTGATGATGCGGGGATTACCTGCATTTCTTTCATATCCACTAATATAAAAGAAGATAGAAAGAAACTCCAAACCGCAATCATGACAGATTCCACAGGGATTATGGACTTAACAATAAATAGGAGAAAACTTCACATAGAGATCTTTGAAAACCCGACAGGCGGTTTTTTTGAATTGCTTCAGGTAGCAAATAATAAGAACCGCCTATGACCAGAAATATCCAGAGAGCGCATTGATGAGTGATTCAGGAATGCTTGATTATCAGATTTGTCCTGATGTGACGTTTTCACTCTATGGTGGCGATATAATAGCTTCGAATCATAGAGTAAGGAGGCATGTGTGTATCAGTTCCAGTCTGTTTCTGGCCTTGTGCGGTATAGACAATGAAGGAGAGCTGTATGCATATGATAGAACAAGATTCTCCTATCTAGATGGATTATTAGCTGATCCCACGTGTTATAATTCCAAAAGCAACTCAGAGAAAATCAAATTCGGTTCTTTACAGGAGGCATGGCAATATTTATTAAGGACTTTTATTCTTATTAAAGATCTTGACTCATATAAAGCATATTTTGCCAGGAAGACCACAGTACTTGATAATAAGCATTTCGGGACCTTTCACCAGCAGTTGGGGGCTGAGCTCATCCTCCGCCAAAGGAAAGATCCCTCTCAATGGTGGTATGAACAAAAATTCGACGCTGAGTCAGGCTTGGTGAAAGACACTCTATACAAATACATACAGGATCATTTTATTAAGGAATATCTTGCAGATTATAATTTGAATGATAAGGTAATCCTGGATTTCGGGTGTGGAAGCGGGATGGCATCAGGTCAGTTTATTCAAGGAGGAGCACGTGTAATCGGTGTCGATCCTGATGAAAATCTGCTGCAAAAAGCAAAGACAAGACTGGGAGAGCGTTTTGAGCCAATTCATATGGAAGTATCGGCCCAGAGTTTGCTTGGTAATATCCCCGAAAAGAAAATTGATATGGTATGGATGTCTGATGTATTTCTATTTTACTTTTATCCTATGGACGCCGGCAAGCCATTGATGGCTCCTGAAAAATTGCTTGGTGAATTGACAAGAAGTCTAAAGGATGAGGGAATCTGCGTAATTATGCAGCCCCATGGCGTGTTTTGGCTTTCACCATGGCTCGGACATGCATCTATGCCATATACCATAATAACAGAATATCTTTGCAAGAAATTTTCTGTTGTGCCAGGACTTCAGGAATTAAGTAATGCCATTTTCAAGTCAGGTCTTTTAATAAGGCGCATATTTGAGCCATCACCTCTAAAGAATGCAGCATTGGACGCTATGGCCAACGCATTTGCCAGCAATTTTCCCCTCTGGTGGGTTTTTGAGTGTATTAAGTCGTCTTCCCCAGAATAAGAAAGTCTCTCATGGGCGAAAAAACATTATATATAGTTCATTGTGTTGATACCGAAGGGCCTCTGTATGAGTCACTACATGCCACCTTTGAAAGAGTGAAAAGGACTTTCGGGATAGAATTGCCGCCTTCGAATGCGAATCTAGAGAGATTGAGACGCGGTGAGGGAGTCCCGGAACGAATCGCTCCACTGGTGAGCGAGTTTGTCTCAGAGGACAGGCTCAATTACAATAAAGATTGGTCAATGATTGACCGCATGCTTGATGAGCTCCTCAGTGGCGAATGGAGAAACAGATATAGAGATGATTTTGCAAGAGGGCATATATTCAGTTGGTTTGTCGTTGATCATGTGGGCTATATTGACAATCCAAGAAGAAGGGCTCATGGGTATCATACTGTTTTTAATTACTATCTGGAAAAATTGAGCGAATATGAGTGCAATGAAGATGAGATCCACTGGCATTATCATCCAGTTTTCTTTACAGGGGAAGCGCTGAAATCATCCAATAATTTTTCCCAAACGAATCACCATATTCAAATTTTATGCAGAAGAATATTGGACCATGGATGGTTCCCTGCTGCGTTTCGGCCTGGTTTTCATGTGGAAAGATCTGATATCAACCTCTTCCTGGAACAGTGGATCCCCTTTGATTATGGTAATCAGGCAGTAGAGGAAGAGAAGAACAAAATAACCGACTTGCAGAGAGATCTAGGAGCAGGACGTTACGGCGACTGGAGAAGAGCGACAACTGAATGGGAGGTGTATCATCCAGACTTTTATGATTATCAAAAGACAGGTAGCATGAAACGATATATAGCACGCTGTCTCAATCTTAATGCAAGACTCAGGATGATCGATGGGTTTGAGGTGGAAAAGGCATTTAGAAGAGCTGATTCCGGCAAAAGAACGATAATGGCATTTACAAGTCACGATGAAAGAGAAATGCGACCCTATATTGACAGATTGTATGGGATGGTTAACGACGTTCATAAAAGGTATCCTGAGGTAAAAGTAAAAAATGACGGGGCATTGTCTGCAATGAGAGGAGCATTGAAGCTGGAAAAGGGGGAACCTGTGACATTTGATGCCAGGTTTGAAGGTTGCACGCTCTCAATCAAAACAAACAAGCCATGCTGGGGACCGCAGCCATTTTTCTGTTTCAAGACACTGAATGGGCATTACATTCATGAAAATCTTGATTATCACGGCGCTTCAAGCTGGAGCTACACTTTTGATGAAGACACCGTTATTTTAAGCAGTATTGAAGCGATAGGACTTGCAACAAATGATAATTATGGAAATACCACCGTTTTGAGAAAAAATATGCAAGATGGCGGAATAGAAGATGTCAGAATACTCAATAATATAATGAGTCGGTAAAATATATAGACATTTGCTTTGATGTTTTGAGCAAAAGAAATAATAATTGTATGCAAGAACAGGATATCAGACCTCCGGAATATATAAAAGAATGCGATAGAATTCATGATCATGAGGTAAACGGTCTCTTGAAAAATAAGAAGAGATTTATAGAGGTTCCCTGTCCGGCTTGTGAGTCAGAAGCATACACAAGAGCATTTGCCAAGAAAGGATTTTCTTTTGCACAATGCAATGAGTGTGAGACTCTTTTCATAAATCCTCGGCCGGACTATGAAATGCTTCTCCGGTATTATACCAATTCGAAAACGGTCAGGTACTGGAGTAAGAATATTTTTTCAAGAACAGAAGGGGCAAGAAGAAAATATGTCATAAAGCCAAAAGCGAAGAGGGTTATAGAGCTCTGCAGGAAGTATTCATCAGGATATGACCGCCTTGTTGATGTAGGTGCAGGTTTTGGTACTTTCTGTGAAGAGTTGATGAAATATAAACTTTATAAACAAATAACTGCAATTGAGCCATCCGAGGAAAATGCTAAGGTCTGCAGAGCTAAGAACATTGAAACCATACAGAAGACTTTTGAAGAGATAGATCTATCTCAGATAGATGTAATTACTAACACGACTTACGCACATGAATAATTTTGACGACCAAAAATATTTTTCAGGCAG